>NZ_JRNX01000078.1 GCF_000786645.1 Halobacillus sp. BBL2006 | reverse complement strand
AAAAAAATAAAGAAAATCCCCCTCGTCACCAGGAGGGGGGGATTGCTGATTATTCGTAATAAAGTTGTCCTTGATCGTCAACATAGACCGATTTGATCATCGTTCTTTGGAAAGGCTCACGATCATAGCTTCCATGGACGTCGATCGTCATATTGTAAATGCCCTCGCCAAGCTGCGGAAGCTTAAAGGTTTCGTCGTTTTTCTTATTCGCTTTGACTTTTCCTTGTTTGAGCTTGCCGTTTTTATAATACTCGATCGTCATCTCTGTTTTAACTTTCAGCTTCTGATCCTTGATTTTCACTTTCATATCATCATCAGAAAGAGAAGTGCTGATCAAATCGTTGAGCGGACTTTCAAAGGATGTGGTCAATAGATAGTGCTCTTTTTGATTCGAAGCTGCTTTCAAGGACCATTGGCCGGCTGCAGGGTTTTCGATCGTCACCGAATGATGATACGCGCCGTCTAAATAGCCTGTTTCATCCTGTTCAGTCGCGAAATTCGTATAGGTTGTTTGGTCAGGGGATAGGAGCGCTAGATTTGCTCCAGGTTGATCACTCATCCAATTGACGGTCATCGATTGGACGCCGTTTTCGACTTGGATGGTTTCTTCTTTTGCTCCGGTGTATTCTCCGCCGGTCACATAATTGCTCGCCAGTATTTCTTTAGGTTCGCTTTTTTCCGTGCTTGCTGCCTGTAGGTTTGCGAATGAATACACACTTTCATTTAGATAATTTTTGAAAAGGGTAAACGTTGAGGAGCCTTCTTTAATCGTCGAGTGATTCCAGTCACCGACTTTGATTTCTGTCGCGTACTCGAGTCTTGAGCTTTTCACAGTCACGGCACCGTCATTACTGCCGTAGGCTCTTAAATATAAGCCACCCCAATAGAGAGCGCTTCCGAAGCTGCCCCATTTTGTTCCACCAAGGGTGTAAATAGGGGTCTGATAGACATTGGACTGACTGTCGGTCTGTGAGCGGAAATAGTTCATATAACCGGTTTGCAGCGAATAGGTGGCATCATTTTTGCTTCCGAGAATGCCTGCGAGCCAACCGGCCCAGCTGCTGTATGCTAAATCGGCTAATTGTGATCCGTGATGAGGAGTAGAGAGGGTAATCATTCGTTCTATATAAGGCCCCGCCCCATAATGGACGAGAGCGGATTGTGTATCGATCCCGCCTTTACTATGAGCGACAACGACCACTTTTTCACCAAAATGCTGATACATTTCTCTTACTTTTTGTGCGAGTAAAGCGCCGTTATCCCACATGTTTTTGTCGGGATATAAATCGATAAAAGCTGTTTCGTAGCCATTTTGATAGGCGGTGGCGTACATATTGTTGTTCTCATACCACGTATCCGATGAGCTGTTTAATCCATGAACGAAAAGAATCGGGTGCTTGGAATCAGAAACAGAGGATGGCGTATCGCCGATATACCATTGCCCGGGAGTTCCTGAAGCTCCATCTTTGATCGAACCTGCGTAGCTAATAGGCGGGGCGAAAAAAAGCATCACAATAAAAACAACGAACCACTTTTTAAGCTTGACCATTTACCTATCTCCTCTACTCAATTTTTAGGGAGATCATGAGGTGCGTCTAAGAGGGCATCCCATCCTCTATTATCGGATAAAAGGGGCGTTATGGCACCAAATATTTGAAAAACAGGAAGAAAAGAGGATGGGGAATTTCATCTATAGTCATTTTTTCATAGAAAAAAGCGTCTGCTCCTCTAAAAGGACAGGCGCTTACCGTTAAAGGCTCATCAGTTGAATCGTGTAGGTTCCTCGATCTGTGACCAGGGAAAAATGGGTGTCATTGAATTGATATTGGGTCGAATCCTCCAGGGGAATCTCATAATAGGGGGCTGGGACAGGCTGGGCGTTCTGAAGATCCGTCGCCATTTTCCCAGTTCCATGCAAATGCAGGGAATGCATCGGCTCATAGCCATCGATCCTTCTCGTGTCTTTCGAATAATCAATGTGGTCTAAGTTCATGATGACTGTATCCTGGTCACGAAGTTCGTGTTTCGTAATTCGGATGGTTTTTCCGTTCCATTGCTGAAGAAGCTGGTTGAATTCTTCAATGGTCAATGTCTGCTCGTTCATGTGAATCCCTCCTGCCTTTATGTTTTCCAAGCATGAGGGAATCATACGGTGATCTTTTTTTGGATCCAAAAGTATACAACGACCTGCTTCCACTCGGATGAGGCAGGCCATTGTGAAATGCTGTCTCAAGATTTCATCAATAAATAAATAAAATAGCTTCCGCCGACAACGGATACGACCAGACCGACTGGAATTTCTGAAGGCGCAAGCAGGTTGCGGCCGATTGTGTCGGCAACGAGCAACAGCAGAGCTCCCATCAGCATCGTAATCGGAAGCAGGGCCCCGTGCATCGGTCCGACGAGTCTTCGTGCCAAGTGGGGAACGACGAGGCCGATAAACGCGATCCCTCCGCCGACAGATACGCTCGCACCGGCTAGAGCTACAGCGATGAAAAGGAGCGTCCGTCTCTCCTTTTCTACATGGGCGCCTAAGCCGGCAGCAATGTCATCGCCAAAGTGCAGGGAATTCAACGTTCCAGCCTTCATGATGACGAACGGGATCAGAAGGAGAATCCAGGGAAGCAGGGCGAGCACATAAGTCCAGTCCGTGCCTGAAATATTTCCAGAAAGCCATACGGTTGCACGCATGAAATCCTTAGGATCCATTTTTAATTGAAAGATAATAATTAACGCTGAAAAAGCGCTGTTGATGCCGATGCCGACAAGGAC
>NZ_JRNX01000758.1 GCF_000786645.1 Halobacillus sp. BBL2006 | reverse complement strand
CAACAGAATGATGCTGGATTTCGTCTGCCACATCTGGTTCATGTACCATAACCAGCGTGAAGGAGCTCTCCTCAACGTTTCGAAGTGCCGCTTTAAGGTCTGGTCTTCCCAGCATGACGTCATCCAATCCTGCAAGGGTAAAGGAGTCTTCTCCGTTTCCAATCTTCATGTGTGAGTTTTGTAACAACTGAAAGTCTCCCGCTTCCATGACTTCACGGACTTTTTCTGTGCCATATCCCCCGTGATCATGATTTCCATAAATCCAAAATTTTCCTAATGGAGCATTTAATTGGCTTAATAGGATTGGGAGTTCGTCTGGGAAATCATAGAGGTGTGGAGCATCAATCAGATCCCCAGTAAACAAGATTAAATCTGGTTGTTGTCCGTTGATGATGTCCATCAATTCTTTGAACTGTTCTAAATCATAATGATAACCGAGATGGGTATCTGAAAATTGTAGAATCTTTAAGTTATTAAGGCTTTCTGGTATTTTGGAGTTCTCCAGCGTGAAGCTCCTTCTAGCGAGCATCCGTGGTTCTACGTATCTTGCATAATAATAACTGAGTCCACTTAACCCTAGCAGTCCCACTAAACTGCGCAAACTGTTTTTTAAAAACCTGCGTCGAGTTATTTTCATACGTGTGACCCTCTCCTCTAAATTCTTGGTCATTATACCACGAATTCTATGATTCAGCCTTCAGAACATTCCTCTTAAAAAATATTTCTTCGAAAATGAACAGGAATTCATTTTTTTATGTGGAATGTAATGAGAGAGAAGAGTTAGGAGGTCATTGGATGGAAAATCAAGTAGTAATTGTTACTGGAGGTTCTAGTGGAATGGGCCTTTATATGGCTAAACGCTTTCTAGACGAAGGCGCGAAGGTGGCCATTACAGGTCGTAACTTAGAGCGGTTGGAAGAAGCAAAACGTCAGATTGCAGAAGGAAAAGAGGACCATTTATTGCTGGTCCAAATGGATGTGCGTGAGGTGGAAGACGTCAAACGGATGGTCGATGAGACGCATGAAGCCTTTGGAAGAATTGATCATCTCGTTAATAATGCGGCAGGGAACTTCATTGTTCCAGCTGAGAAGCTTTCTCCGAACGGATGGAATTCTGTGATTAATATCGTCTTGAATGGGACATTTTATTGCAGCCAAGCCGTCGGAAACTATTGGATTGAAAACAAAATTAAAGGATCGATCTTAAATATGGTGGCGACATACGCATGGAATGCGGGAGCCGGTGTGATTCATTCTGCATCTGCCAAAGCAGGTGTTCTAGCTATGACACGTACTCTTGCTGTTGAGTGGGGCAAAAAGTACGGAATCCGCGCGAATGCGATTGCTCCAGGGCCGATCGAGCGTACTGGGGGAGCGGATCGATTGTTTGAATCGGAAGAAGCTGCGAAACGCACTTTGAATTCCGTACCCCTCGGCCGGTTGGGCACACCAGAGGAGATTGCTGGTCTTGCACGATTCATTTTGTCTGACGAAGCCTCTTACATGAACGGAGAAGTTGTCACGTTAGATGGCGGGCAGTGGCTAAATAAGTTTCCATTTTAAAGAGTCTTAAAAAGGACTATATCAAATTTGATATAGTCCTTTTTTTATGCCTTATCAAGCACATAGAACGAAAAATAGTACATATTAATTATATAAAAATAGTAATTTTCCGTTATAGATCATAACTTGCCGGGAAAAAGGAGAGAACGCGTGGGAAACCAAAGAAAAATAAGAGGAGAATTCCATGAGAAGCAAGAGGTAGATTGATTACAAGATTTTCGTTCCTTCATTACTAATCATCATCGGTATAAGTATTCCTTTTGCCTTGTATGAGGCGGAATCGTTACAGTTACTAAATGCTATTTTTGATTATATTGTGGAAGTGTTCAGTTGGGGCTATCTGTGGTACGGGATTATTCTCGTCGCAGCAGGGTTATATCTTTCATTCTCAAAATATGGTCAAGTCGTCCTTGGTGATCCTAAAGAAAAACCTCGCTTTACTTTATTTGAATATGCGTCCATATTAATCGCCATGGGAGTCGGCTCCACGATCATGCGAACAGGAATGCTGCAGTGGACCTCTGTAGCAAACGATCCGCCTG
>NZ_JRNX01000757.1 GCF_000786645.1 Halobacillus sp. BBL2006 | reverse complement strand
TCGGCTTGTTAGGTAAAGTGGCTTTCAAAGTATTGAAGGATTACGAAGCGCAGCGTAAAGAAGGAAAAGACCCTGTCTTCAAACCTTCTGAATTAGGCATTGATAATACAGAAGCCTGGGAGGATGAAGAGGAAGAACAAGAAGATCGTGCTGTCATTTAATAATAACCATAGAAGGAACTTGGGGTAAGATTCCCAAGTTCTTTTTTTATTCCTTATAATGAAGTTTTGCGTTCCTCAATTTGTCATGAAATCTCAATATCTACTCCAAATATCGCTTAGGAATCGGGATTATAATAGATGTATAGAAAGATAAAGGAGCTGATTGAAATGAAAAAGCTTATTATCGTAGTATTATCATTAGGATTAGCGGCCGCCGTTGGGATAACTGGAGTGTACGCTCAAGGTAATCAAAATGAATTGCCATCAACAAATATGAACCAGAGAATGGATATGAATGACATGCACCAAATGATGAAAGGTCCAAACGGTTTCATCAATTTTGGACAGATGAAAAACATAATGGAAGACATGCATCCTAATTTGACCAAACAGGAGATTAAGGAAATGTACGCTGCGATGCACGGCACAAACGGGGCAGAACCTAGTGCGCAATTCGAAAATTGCATGCATGAATAGCAGATATTAAAAGCTGTCCTAAGGATTGATCATTGCTTGAAGAACAAAGAAAAACCTGGTGAAAAAGACAAACGTAAGAAGACTGAAAAACCAGTAAAAGACGATGGTGTTGCTGAGAAAGATAAAGACCCTTCGGAAGTGAACGAGGAAAAAGAGAATAACTCAAAAATGCCTAAAAAGGAATCTTTGAAAGTAAAAGAGAAAAAAGGCGTATGGGAAATCTCCCTTCCTAAATCTATTGAAGAAGATGACTTGCAGAAAAATCAAATTGTCATAATGAATGAAAAAAATGAAATTGTAGAAGGTGAGATCAAAATCATCAAAAATGGACGAATGCTAGAATTTAAGCCCGCTAAAGACCTGGACCCCAAGACGTCCTATACCCTATGGGTAATCTACGATTCAGATGAACAAAAAGAAGTGAGCTACCCACTGGAAACCAACTAATAGAAATAAATACCACCTCAGGTCATCCAGAATCTGGATGACCTGAGGTGGTTAA
>NZ_JRNX01000756.1 GCF_000786645.1 Halobacillus sp. BBL2006 | reverse complement strand
TTTCCCACCCAATCCTAATCCGTATTTAGCAACGGAATCGAAAGTATCTCGAAATAGAGTCTTACAGAATCCTGCACGTTTACGAAATAAGTATTTTAGTCATTTGTTCATTTCTAAATAAACCTTTCACTAAAGAACAACATGCTTCCCCTGTACATTTATTCGATTAACTGTATTTGACAAAAGAACAGTTGCAGAATTATACTGTTCTTGTAATAAATACAGTTTACAAGGGAGACCTGATTTATGACTCAGAAAACAATGAGCAAAGAAGAATATTTAAATAAAGTAAAAGACTTAGATACAACGAGCGAAGCACCAAAAGTACTTGAGGATACAGATTTTCTAACCGTAGCTAACGAGCGCCGATCTGTACGTCAGTATGATGCGGATTACAAAATCGAAAAAAGCGAAATCCGTGAAATCTTGGAAACAGCTATTCTTGCACCTTCTTCCTCCAATCTTCAGCCATGGAGGTTTTTAGTCATTGAGGATCAAGCAGAAAAAGAACGTCTCTCCCCTATCGCCAATGGACAACAGCAAATCACAGACGCTTCTGTCGTCATTGCCATTCTAGGTGACAAAAAAGCTTACAAAAATGCGGATCAAATTTACAGTCAGATCGCTGAAAAAGGAAACATGCCTGAAGATATTAAAGAAATGTATGTGAACAGTATTTTGGAGAATTACGGGAACTTCTCTGAGGAAAAACTAACTCGTATCGCGATGATCGACGGCGGCCTTGTTTCCATGCAGCTCATGCTTGCAGCGAAAGCGAAAGGATTGGACACAGTACCAATGGGCGGCTTTGACGAGGCTGAATTTGTAAAAGCCTTTGATGTTCCTGAAGATTTCGGGCCAGTCATGCTTATTTCATTAGGAAAAGGGAAAAAAGCAGGATTTGAAAAAACTCGCCTTCCTCTGGATGATGTCCTTCAATGGAATCGCTATTCAAAGTAAGATAGAAGTAAAGCCCACCTTATCGATTGAAAGGTGGGCTTTACTTCTATCTAGCGAATCTTAATAGGTATCCAAACTTCCTCAACTGACTCAGGAGCGTTTGGATGATAATTTTTTGTGAATCGTTCAAAATGTTCACGATCGTCCAATTCGTAAGGTGAACCAGGAAACCAATCCTCATAGATGGATTGTAAAGTCTGATGAAAGGAACTTGCAGGACCTTGATGGAGAAACACCGCATACAGTCCTCCAACCAGTAAATACCGTTGAAAACCCTCAGGTTCCATGCCATAATCCTCAACTTCCACTGCTGCCCATTTTAGAAAAGGGGTATCTGATGTAAACTTCATCGGATCGAATCCATCTTCAAAAATTTTAAGATTATATAGGTTCTCATCTACACGACCCTGTACCTCTTTAAGCTGAGGCATAAAGCTTTTCCACAATTCGACTGTATGATCATAGTTCAATGACATTCGATTCGATTTTCCAATCAGTTTTTTTTCTGTTATTT
>NZ_JRNX01000755.1 GCF_000786645.1 Halobacillus sp. BBL2006 | reverse complement strand
TCTTTTTTTTTTACTTTGAATCCAAATTCAATTGCCAGGAAACACCAAATTGATCGACTATCCACCCAAACTTTTGACTGAATCCATAATTGCCAAGCGCCATCAACGCTTCACCGTTTTCACCCAACCGCTCATAAAGGTGATCAATTTCGGATTCCGTCTCACAAGTAATGAACAACGAAAATGATGGTGTAAAGTCGAAGTCGTGCGGTATGCTGCTGTCCATACACCTTATTTCCTGACCCTTGATAGAAAAAACAGCCTGCATAACTGTTCCCTCTTCACCTGGCCCTTCAGACCCATAACGGGTAATCGAATGAATATCCGATTCTTCGATCAAGGAGGTATAAAACTCCATAGCTTTCTCCGCGCGATTCTGTTGAAACATTAAAAATGGCGTAACCTTTTCCATCTACTAAAAGCCCTCCTCTAAATCATTGCTGTTTTTCCAGCAGGTCGTCGAGTCGATCTAATTGTGAATTGAATCCTTCAATCATTCCCATCCCTAAAATCTCTTTGAGCTGTTCTTCCGTGGCAAATTCAGTAGTTACCACAAGCCTAGTTTTTTCACCATTTTCCTTAAATTCAATCATGATCTCCATCTCCGGCATACCTGAAACGGCATTCCCTTCTTCATCTGAGAAAACATCTGTATAAACTATCTTTTGCGGTTCAGCAATTTCATGAAAAATGGCTTTTCCCCATGATTCTTGACCGTAAAAATCGCCCTGGCTTTTATCCGTGCACCGCATGCAATAGTGCCACGTTCCTTCTGGCTTAAATTCAAACGTCCGATTTTCCGTTTCCCACCCTTTTGGTCCCCACCAGCTTGTAAGTCGATCAGGATCTGAGTAGGCTTGAAATAACATGTTTTGTGGAGCATTAAACGTTCGCTCCAACACTAACACACGACCGTCTATGTGGGTGCTTAAGCCGCTGGCTGCTTCATGTTCAGACATTTCCATTTCTCCTTTCAGAATATCATGTCATTGTATGTTGTTATCTTTTCGTCATGCAAGCGACAATCTCCTTCACTTCCCCTCTAAGACCAACAAAAAAACAAAATAG
>NZ_JRNX01000754.1 GCF_000786645.1 Halobacillus sp. BBL2006 | reverse complement strand
TTTTCTTATCTTTTTGTCTTTTTCCCTTACACATTCATTGAAAACCTCGCATATGGATAACTTTACATCTACTATTCCAGCGTATATGATAAATGAAGCACAATTTAGACGTATTAAAGGAGTCTCTTATGAAATACCTTTTTCTATTCACCATATATTTGGCGGGGCTCATCGTTTCCAGTCTCGGTTTGGCCCTTATCATTCAATCAGGGCTTGGTGTTGGTCCAGGGGACAGTGTCGCGGTTGGGTTGTCCATGCACTTTCCAGTTACCGTAGGGACGGTAATGATTATAGCTTTTGTCATCTTGCTGCTAGTTAATGCCTGGCTGGAAAAGAAACGGCCTCAATTCGAATCATTGATTCCGATTATCATCCGCGGACGAACTGTCGATATCTTTTTATATGGGATACTTGAAAATATGAACTATGAAGTATGGTGGGCACAGTGGGGAATCTTCACGCTCGGTTTGATCGCTACTGCCGTAGGCGTTGCGGTGTATTTACGGACGCCATTCCCTCGAATTCCGTTAGACCATTTCATGATGATCATGAATGAAAAAACGAATCAGTCCAAAAGCTCTGTAAGAATTTTCACTGAATCAGCTATGGCACTTGTCGGATTTTTATTAGGAGCACCAGTCGGCTTCGGAACACTCATCGTCGCTGTTTTACTCGGTCCTCTCATTCAATGGTCCTTCCAAATTTCAAGACCTGTAGCCAATTTATGGTCGGAACCCGGGCAAAGATCAAGAGCAAATAGATAAGAACAAAGAACAAGCATGAACACGGTTCATGCTTGTTTTATTCATCCTGGAACATAAGCTGAGTTACGCCGGTCTCTTCTAACTTTCTACCAATTTTCTCTTCGATTTCAAGCCGGGCTTCCATCATCTCATCGGTCATCTCTCCATCCGGAGCACCAAAACGTTCGACCAATTCTTTTTCTGCCAGCTTCTCTACAAGTTTGTCCCAGAAACTGAATTCATCATATTCTTCAACATACGTTTCTAAGAGTTCGGATTCATAGTCGACATTTAAGTCATGGATCCCCATTTCCTGTTGGTGGACAACTTTATCTTCGAAATTTGCTTCTTTATACTTAGAAAGCACCAGCTCACGGACATCTTCAAATTCTTCATCTAATTCCATCTTTGTAGAATTGACCATCCATGTACCAAGATATACACTTTCAACCAATTTCTCATATTGCTTCGGTGTCAGCTCTAATTTGATATTTGACATACGAAAACCTCCATTCATTCTTTAGTCTCTGGAATTATAGCATAATTACAAAATCTATCCCCAAAACATCTTGTTCTTAAACAAAGACAGAAGAAGACACCGTGCATGCTGCAGGTGTCTTCTTGCCTTATTGTGCCTTTAAATTTCTCTTGAAAATGGACTGATCTGCCGGAATGCCCGCATCTTCTTCATAAAGTTCTTGAAGTTTACGCGTGATACCGCCAGGCTTACCTTCACCAATCGTGAGCTCATCTACCTTAAGGATCGGCATCACTTCAGATGTACTGCTTGTTAGAAATACTTCATCTGCATATTGGAAATCTTCAAGGCAGAAAGATTCCTCGATGAAAGGAATACCTTCCTGTTTGCAAAATTCTTCGATTCTGATACGGACACAGCCATGAAGAATATTTTTCTTCGCAGGATGTGTGTACACTTTTTCATCTTTGACTAAATAAACATTGGAAGAACTGCATTCGGTTACTTCACCGTCTTTATGAAGCACGGCTTCGTAACAGCCTTTTTCTGCAGCTGCCTGCTTGGCTAACACGTTAGGCAGAAGATTGAGACTCTTAATGTAACACCAATCCCAACGCACATCATGCTGGGTGATTGTCTCGACTCCTTCCAGCATTTTATCTGTAGCTCTCGGTAGATCTTTCACATAAGCATAAAGGTTCGCATCGGTATTCGTAGGAAAAGCATGATCTCTAGGTGCTGAACCTCGTGTAATTTGCAAGTACACTTTCGCATCTCCAGTGATCTTGTTTTTGTTTAACAGTTCATCTAGTTGATCGTACATTTGTTCTTTCTTATAAGGAACCTCTATTTTAACAGCCTCAGCTGACCTGTATAAGCGCTCCACATGCTCATCAATCAAATAATAACTTCCTCCGTAAACACGGATCACTTCATAAATGCCATCGCCAAATTGAAGGCCTCTTTCTTCAAATGGATAACGGAGATCATTTTGATGCACAAAATCATTCTCTGTCAGGACGTGATCATAAATCGTCATCTCTCTTCCTCCTTTTTATCACTTTAAACTATTAACGAATAGTTTATCAGAAAAATCAAATTTCATGGTCTCATACACTCAATTGAATGGAATATATGCCTTTAGACCTAGACTTATTCTTGGAAAGTCGATGGTTGGTTGGATATCAATGTTCCAGAATCATGCCCCTTACACAAATCCATCATGACTCCAGGCTGGTTGAAATTAAAGATATGGACCGGTAATTGATGGTCGCGCGCCAGCAGTAGTGCTGACTGATCCATCACCTGGATATCCTGTAACAGAATATCATTGTAATTCAGGTTGCCATAGAGTTTAGCATCCTGATTTACGGTAGGGTCTGTTGTGTACACGCCATTGACTCCTTGTTTTGCTACTAAAATCGCGTCACATTCCAACTCGATCGCACGTTGAACGGCCGGGTAGTCCGTAGTTACAAAGGGCTGCCCATTCCCTCCTGCCAATATCGTGATATACCCTTTTTTTAAGTAATTAACCGCTTTAAGACGTATATAAGGTTCGGCAACGGAAGACATCGGAATCGACGTCATGACACGAACTTCTTTTTCCGTCTTGCTCTTCAGTACTCCACGGAGCATCAAACTGTTTATGACCGTTCCGATTGTGCCGATATTATCAGCTTCTACCCGGTCGATCCCCCATTGCTCAGCTGTCCGGCCTCTGAATATATTGCCTCCGCCAACGACGAGCGTAACTTCTACCCCTGCATTGACAAGATTCAGAATTTCATTAGCAATATGTTCTAAGCTTACATTATCAAAGTTATCTTTCGTATCTCCACTCAAAGCCCCACCGCTTATTTTCAATAATACTCTTTGATACCTCAACTCCAAAGACCTCCCTTGTTAAAAAAAGAGCATAGACAAAAGTCTATGCTCTCTTCACGGAACGAAAATGATGATTCATGAAGTCTGTGCTTGGAAGGTTGATGTTCATCATTTTACGTTCCCTCTTTTCATTTAGGCTATCTAATATTGTATCATATGCTTCTAGAGAAGCAACGTTTCCTTACTCTACTGTGGAAACAGGAACACTCACATGGAACACCGGCCGAGCGGCGGGCTCCTCTTCTTTTCCCTTTGAAACGATGGGATAGAAGTAAAATTCAAGTTTTTTGGATTCTTCACTGTAATTGAAAGAATTAAAATGGATATATTGAAAGGTGGAAAACGTTCCATGGACAGCTTCTTTTGTTTTCCCATTAAATGTCGTGCCGTTTTCATCGACTGCCTTTACTAAAAGCTGCATATCGCCATCATTTCGTTTCCACTTTTCCTCGTTTTGATTCATCCATTTGTTTCTATTCCTGTACCAGATGCCCATAAAGAGGTTCTCATTGTTCTGAAGCGTGTACAATTTTGTCATGTGAACGCCAGAGTCAGGGATTGTCAGTGAGCTTTCTGTCAGAGACACGGGATGATTTTTCGGTTCGTCTACCATAGGGTAAGTCTGATCGTCCGTCAGCTGGTTGAACGTTCGATTATCCAAATAAAAAAAGAAGATAATAATG
>NZ_JRNX01000753.1 GCF_000786645.1 Halobacillus sp. BBL2006 | reverse complement strand
AAACAAGCCGGTCCTGCCATTTTTCAAGCACTTCCTTATACTGTTCAAAGAGAACGAAGACAAAATTAATCAAATCATCAAAATCCAATCCGTACACACGCTTCTGTTTTTTCAAATAGCGTTGGATGATCTGACTGTCCATATCCCCCGAATCTTCTACAGCAGGCATTTCTCCCCGCAGTATCATTTGCTGCACATAATGGGTATTTCCTTTTAAGATACCAATCTTGTCCAAGATTCGCTTGAACGTTTTATCGTTCATTTTCAACTCCATATCTTCAAAGATTTCTCTTAATAAAATCTTTTGATCTTCCACGTCCAAAATCACGAAGTTTTTCGGGTAAAACAAGCGGTGGATATCTTCCCTCAGTACACGCACACAAAACCCATGATAGGTCGTTATAAAGCCGGTATCCTGTTCTCCTCCGACCAATTTCTTCACACGCCGGCGCATTTCATGTGCCGCTTTATTCGTAAAGGTCACCGAGAGCATATTGGAAGGGTCAACGCCAAGTTCATTGACAATGAAAGCATAACGATGCGTCAAAGCTCTTGTTTTACCGGAACCGGCACCGGCAATGACACGAATATACCCTTCTGTCGATACGACCGCTTCTTGTTGTGATTCATTCAAACCGTCCAATAGTTCCTCCATTCCAGCCCTCACCTTTCAAAGAACATTTGTTTGTATTATAGCACATAGAGACGACTGAAAAACCGATTCTTTGGTTTAATAAAAATGCCTCGTGGATATGAAATGAGAGAAGGAGATGTTAGAAATGACTGAAGAAAATAAACCACTATTTGATCAGCAGAGCTTACAAAACTTAACGTTTAAAAACCGCTATATTGTTGCACCAATGACAAGAGTGAGTGCAGCGAATAACGGGATAGCTAATGAAAGAATGAAGCAATATTATGAGCGCTATGCCAAAGGCGGGTTCAGTGCGATCATTAGTGAAGGTGTCTATCCTGATGAGCAGTTTTCTCAGGGCTATCACAACCAGCCAGGACTCGCTAACGAAGACCAAAGAGACGCTTGGAAGCCCATCGTTCGCGGTGTCCATCAGCATGGCACGCTATTCATCGCGCAATTGATGCACGCAGGTGCCCAGTCACAGGGGAATCCTAATGCAAATGACAACATTGCCCCTTCCCCTGTGTCACCTAAAAATGACAAAATTTCCTTCTATGGCGGGCAGGGACCTTTTCCTACTCCAAGGGAAATGACCCATGAAGATATGGAAGATGTGAAGCAGTCTTTTGCCCGCTCTGCCAAACTGGCTAAAGAAGCCGGCTTTGACGGCGTAGAAATCCACGGAGCGAATGGATATTTGCTCGATCAATTCATTACGGATTATTTCAATCAACGTCAGGATCAATATGGCGGAACAACAATCAATCGCATCCGCTATGTATTAGAAGTGGTCAAGGAAGTGCGAAAGGTGGTCGGCCATGACTATATGGTAGGTATCCGTATTTCACAAGGTAAGGCTTCTGATGGGGAACATCGATGGGCACTAGGAGAAGCCGATGCAGAAACGATTTTCGGTGAACTTGGCAATTCTCCGCTTGATTATATTCACGTCACCGATCAGTCTGGTTTTGGGAAAGGATCGATGTCAATGGCCGAAGCTGCTAAGAAATTCAGCGGACTACCTATCATCGCAAATGGGCAACTGCAAGATTCAAAAAAAGCCGCATCGCTCATTGAACAACAGCAGGCAGACTTTATCAGTTTAGGAACGAGTGCCTTACAAAACCCGGATGCCCCCAACCGTCTCCAGCACGGCTATGAGCTGGATAGCTTTGATTTCCATTCCATCATGCTTCCTCAAGCGGAAATCAAAGATCATGAGCTTAAGAAAGAAATCATAAAATAATCGAAAAAACCTCCACGGAAACAAACGATTCCGTGGAGGTTTTTATTTCAATCATCGTTTTAAAAAATAGCTGGCGGCTTGTTCCAAGTCTAAAAACGTACGGACATGTTCGATCCGAATACCGGCTTTCGTGACCTGTATAACAAAAGAAGGCCTCAATCCAACTAAAGCGACCTCCACCCCAATCAACCTTAGAGTCATTGTCAATTTCTCGAGTAAAATTGGCCATCCTGGATCCATTTCAGTTACAGAAGAAAGATACAAGGCGAGCTTCATTACTTGTTTCTCCTGACAGACACGTGGAACTCGTTCAAGTAGAGTGATTTGGAGATCTTCACTGTAAAGGGGCGGGAGATGCAGCAGAGCGCATCCACTCGAAATCTTCAAGACATTGACGGTCATTTCTTCAATGACCTGTCTTTGTTGTTTCTTTAATTTTTCGAGTTGAGACCTATCGGAAAGACGGTAATATACATACGTCTCACCATTTTCATATAGCAGCCTCTTGTGTAGCTGATAAAAAAATTCATGTTCTTGATATACAATGCTCACACAATCTCTTGCTTCCTCAGCTTCTGCCTCATCTTGCCCAGATGGAAACCGTGAATTCAGAAAGTCTAAATGCTCTCTCATCTTTTTTTTGGAATCAGCGGATAAATGAAATAAACGCCCATATGCCAGGTTCATGTAGACAACTTCTTGTTTCTCGTCTGTGATCAAGATACCTTCTTCTAATGAATCCATTGCATCTTGCAAAATCACAACCGATCCCCCCCTATGATATCTCTTACTTTCATTATGGGGTAACCGGTTAGAAAATCAAGAGAAATAGACATAATTTTCTGTAAATTTAAAATATAAGAAATCCGGTTCTCTATGCTTTTTCCATTTTGTTGACTTCCGGGAGAA
>NZ_JRNX01000752.1 GCF_000786645.1 Halobacillus sp. BBL2006 | reverse complement strand
CGATGATAGCCGCCGCTAAAAAAGAAAAACGTAAAGCCATCTCAGGCGGAATGATCGGTATCGCGCTCACTTCCTTCTTAACAGGGATCACCGAGCCGCTCGAATTCTCATTCATGTTCTTGTCACCACTATTGTATTTTGTTCACGCAGTATTAACTGGTTTATCTATGGTTGTTGCTTTTTGGCTCGATATTCGTCATGGATTCGGCTTCTCAGCAGGTTTCATTGATTACGCGTTGAACTACGGAATCGCTCAACGGCCAGCCCTTCTGCTTGTACAAGGCATTGTCTTTGGAGTCATCTATTTCGTCGTCTTCTACTTCCTGATTGTTAAACTCAACTTGAAAACACCAGGACGTGAAGATGAAGACACGATTGTTGAAGACAGCACGCAGCAAAGTGGAGGAGACAAGTACCAGCATATGGCGAATCACTTTATCCAGGACTTAGGCGGAAAAGATAACATCAGTTCCATCGACAATTGTGCAACTCGCTTGCGCTTGCAAATCAAGGATATGAGCCGTGTTGATCAGAAAGCCTTGTCGCAGCATGGAGCGAAAGGTGTCATGAAGCCTGGCAACAATAATCTACAAATCATTGTAGGAACCCAGGTGGAATTTGTTGCCGATGCGATGCGTAATTCTGATCAGAGCTAGTTTGTTGGTTTAAAGTAGATCATTAAAATTAAAGCACCCTCCGATCATTCCGACTTTGAATGAACAGAGGGTGCTTTTTTATTGCCTCGTTTATATGCCGTTGTTGCGATTACGTGAACCAGGGGACTCTCCTATGTGTTCTGAAGTTACTCTCTTTATTTAGTTATTGTCCAAGGAGTTCAAGAAGATATCTCTTTCTTTTTCCTT
>NZ_JRNX01000751.1 GCF_000786645.1 Halobacillus sp. BBL2006 | reverse complement strand
GTCGTTTCCCAGCCAACCCGAGTCTTAATCCAGTAACGGACACAGATATCTAGGAACTGAGTCTTCAACAATCAGGAGCTTTAATTGAACAAAAAAATCAACAATAAAGAGAAATAATAAGATTTTCTTAAAAAAATCTCAAAAATAGTGATCCAATATGTCATCTCTTTCGATAGCTAAATAAGAAACATAAATTACTAAAGCCAAATAGATGAAAAAACAAAAAGGAGAGATGACAGAACATGAAAGCTATGAAAAAAGTTTTTGTCTTATTAACAGCAATGATGGTGCTCGTCCCCTCAATAGCGCTGGCAGACGACCATAAGGAAGCAACGGTGAAGACCCCAGCAGCTGACTTACGAGCAGACTTAGACAAACTACTATCAGAACACTTCGTATTGGCCACTACGTTCATGATGAAATCCTTTGAAGACTCAGAAGATGCGGATGAGGTTTGGAATAAAATTGATCAGAATGCAAAAGACATGACACCGGCAATTGCTTCTGTCTACGGAGAAGAAGCGGCCGCTCAGTTTGAAGAAATTTTCAGTAGTCATAACGATTATTCCGATGACTTTGTAAAAGCCGCAAAAAACGATGACGCTGAAGCTAGAAAACAAGCAGAGAAAGAAGTAGAAGAATTTGTCAATGAGTTCGGTTCTTTCTTGGCGACAGCCACAGAGGGTAATTTACCAGTTAAAGCAGCAAAAGAAGCATTAGCTGCTCATGAGCAAGATGTTATGAATGTATTTGACCATTATGTGAATGAAGAGTATCAAAAAGCGTATCAATCTTTCAGAAAAGGATTCAACCGTATGTTCGAGATTAGTAAAGCTTTGTCAACAGCGATCACGACACAAATGCCCGAAAAATTTCAAAATAAGAAAGCAGATGCAAAAGCTGCTGATCTCCGTTCAAACTTAAATGCATTGGCATCCGAACACTTTGCCCTTGCCACCCTTGAAATGCAAAAAGGTTTCAACCAGGCTCCTGACTATGATTTTGTGACGTGGGCTGAAAACCAACACACTTCTGATTTTAAAGCAGTCATCCAATCTCTACATGGCGAAGAAGGAGCTGCACAGTTTGAAAAAGTATGGCAGCAAAATCATATCAATGCTCAGACAAACGTTGTTACAGCAGCATTAGAAGATGATAAAGAAATGCGTATGAAAGCTGAAGAGAGCTTGAAAATGTTTGCAGAAGACTATGGTGCATTCTTAGCATCTGCAACAGAAGGCAACATGCCTCAAGAAGCAGCAACAGATGCCATTTGGACTCACGAAGAAGATGTATTGCAAACGTTCGATCACTATGTAAATGGTGATTATGCAGCAACGTATGATTCATTCCATGAAGGATATGGGTATATGTTTGGCATCGGAGAAACATTAGGAGATGCGATCGTTAAACAAATGCCAGAACAGTTTGGCGCAGAAATGATGCCGGAATCTATGCCGGACACAGGTTTGGGCGGAATGAGCGATAACCATTCGATCTCAACATGGATCTGGGTGGCGTTCGGTGCTATGGTATTGCTTTCAGGTGGAGTTCTTTACAGAAGGAAAGCCTATCAGTAAAGTAGAATGGAGTCGTAAAATTATATTGACATAGAGGAGAGGGATGCCTCTCTTCTTCGCTGTTTCATAAATAGTACTGGATAGAAGGTGATGGGCAATGGAGAGGAAATGGAAAATCTATTTTACCTGTGTGGGCTTGATTGCCCTACTGATGATCGGATATGAAACAGATGTGTGGGCGAATCTTACCAATAACTCAGAGGAGTCTGAAGTCGTCCGCGTAGAGAACCCTGAGACCTCTTCTTCCAACCTTACCCCCCCACAAATAGAAGAGGAGAAGGAAGAAGCAGTGCTTGATGGCGAGTTCACGGTTATCAATAAAGATAAGAACATGAACGCTGAAGAGGTTGTGAAAAATCAAAAGCAAGAAAAAAACGGGATCAAACCGAACCATATTAAGATTCCATCCATCGATGTTGATGCGTCTGTAGAGTCTGTTGGAGTCTTGGATAATGGAGAAATGGGAGTCCCGGAGGATCCGGATAAAGCTGGCTGGTTTGAGCCAGGTACAGAACCAGGGAGTAAGGGGAACTCAGTCATAGCCGGACATGTGGATAGTCGTACAGGTCCAGCTGTCTTTTATGATTTAACGAAGGTTAGAAAAGGGGATGAAATCATCGTTTCTGATGACGAAGGTAATGAAAAAACATATATCGTTGAGAAATTAGAAAGTTACCCTCAGACCAATTCACCTATTGAAAAAATCTTTGGAAAGACGGATGAAAAGCGACTCAACGTAATTACCTGTACAGGAGAGTTCATTAGAGATAAAGGCGGACATCAGGATCGCCTAGTCGTATACTCTAAACTGAAAGAGCAAAAAGTGGATATTGAGGCTCCATCAAACGTTGAAGTGAGCGGGACCTTCGTTACATGGCACGCAGTTCGCGAAGTCTATGTAGCTGGTTATCGAGTATATCGTAGTAAGGACGGCGACAACTTCGAAAAAGTAGCGAGCATCTCTGCTCACGAACGAAAAACCTATGCTGATCCTGAAGCTTCAAAGTACACCTATTACGTGACCACCGTAGACTTGGAAGGCAACGAGTCAAAACCTTCTGCTAAATCTTCGGTCGAATGAGTAAATAATAAAAACCCGTCTTATGTCATCCACTACAAGGATGGCTTAGACGGGTTTTTTTATAAGAGCCTCACCAATTCAGGAGGCTCTTATCCGAACATTTTTGAATCTTCTAAGGTGTCACCGAGCTGAAGAATGATGGATTGTAACCGTTCAGGAAATTCAAATACATGAACACCGCATGTCATGCTCCCTTCTTCCGATTGCAGCCATATCACTCGGCCTTCAGCTGAGAACGTTTCATTATTATATA
>NZ_JRNX01000750.1 GCF_000786645.1 Halobacillus sp. BBL2006 | reverse complement strand
AAAACAAAAATGAAAGAAGATACTTTAAATGGAAATGCGATGGATAGTTACAACGATGAAGGTTTAGACGGGCAAGTTGGTTACGTACGTTTCAAAAAAGATCAGCTTGATCAAAGCAAAGAAAAAAACCGCCAAATAAAAGTAAACCGTGAACAAATGGCAGACATGATCTCAAGAATGATTCTCCGTTACGATGGCTTTGAGGACGTTGCCACACTTGTAACGGACAATGAAGTTTTAGTCGCTTACCAGAAACCAGAGAACCACTCTCGTGAACAAGCTGCAGATATGGTTCAGAAGACAGCCTATTCACTCGTGCCAAGCTTTTACCACGTTTATGTTTCAGATGACCCATCTGCCTTTGGAGACATCCAAAGCGTCAGTACTTCTACTGTTTACGACGAGCAATATGAAGAAGTTATTGATAGCATCGTTAAGAAAATTAAAAAATCGCCACAAGGGAAAGTGCCTCAGGATAGCATGAATCAGCCAGATGTGGGTCCTAACATGAATGGTAACACTGACGCACAACCTTGATTTCATCTGCCTTTCATTTCCAAACATAACAGCTTTCAAGTTGTTAAAGCTAAACGTATCAAATACTTCGTAGGTGAAATCAATGAAATTTATAGGATTACTCTTTATCATCATCGTAACTCTCTTTTCCTTTTCAGGGGATAAAGCTTTTGCAGATGAAGAAAGCAAAGCAAGAATGGCCCTTTATCAAAAGACCTCTGCTCTTACTGATATTCCTTGGGAATATATCGCTGCAATCGACCAATTCGAGAGACAGATTCACGACGATCCAAAAGAAGGACGTGTGACGGCGATTGAAATAGATCCACTATTCTGGACAGGCAGCGCGGGAGAAATGCCCGCAGATTTCTTTCCTGCAGGATGGGGAGCAGATGGTAGTGGAGATAAAAAAGCTGAAATTAAAAACGATGAAGATATCCTTTGGGCAATGGGAAATTATATCAAGTCCTTTGGAACAACAGAAGACGATATTAAAATTGCTTTATGGAATTATTATAAACGTGACCTTACTGTTCAGACCATTATAAACACGGCAGAGGTCTTTAGAAAATTCCAGACGGTATCATTAACCAATCGGGACTTTCCCCTTCCTCTACAAGCCAACTATAGTTATCGCAGTACCTGGGGGGACGCAAGGGGATTCGGTGGACGACGAATTCATGAGGGAACAGACATTTTTGCAAATTATGGTGTTCCTGTTAAATCCACGACATATGGCGTAATTGAAATGAAGGGATGGAACACTTATGGAGGATGGCGTATAGGCATCCGTGACATCTTTAACATTTACCATTATTACGCCCATCTTCAAAGCTTTGGTGATGTGAAAGTTGGCGATGTCGTCCAGCCCGGTGATGTCATCGGCGC
>NZ_JRNX01000749.1 GCF_000786645.1 Halobacillus sp. BBL2006 | reverse complement strand
CCGCCCACGGAAAGCGAGTGATTTCCCGGACCTCCTTTTTCTATTCAAGGCAACGGAAACATAAGAATGTCTCGGAACTGAGTCTTCAACAATCGGGAGCATTACAGAAATAGAGCTTTTTTTATTTGATGTGCTGCAATTCCTCATTGAGCTTTTTAGATTCATGCTTGAAATAAAGGTAAAAGGCGATCCAGCTTGCTGTGTATATCACCAAAGCGATGGCTAGGAAAAGGAGAATGCCTTGAGCCCCTTGAGGAATCCAGCCAATTCCATACGCCATGATAAAGTAAAGCACTATCACCGTCGCAAAGTGCAAAGCTGTCTGCTTCGCGAGGCTCAGCGAGTGAATTTCAAAGTAGAGCGGCGATACAGTGAACAACCAACCAGAGAACATATATCCTAAAGAGTTTTTCACAAAAGCGGTGGAGTCAAGCGCCGCCTGGTCTCCGAAATAGACGACAGCGAACGTGGCAAGGACGGCAAGAAACGCTCCAAAAAAGATTCCAATCATACTTCTGAATAAAAAGGTTTTCATTTAGTGGCCCTCCTGTTTATTTTCAAAACTTCTTTGATTTTTCCAACATAATGTCTGGATGCATACTCTTTCCCGCCAGATTTGAAGTGGACGGCGAGCGTGCCGTTAAACGATGGTTCAAAATGACTGATTTCATGGAGATTGGCGATTACGGATTTAGAGATCCGGATGAACTTGTTAGCTGGAAGCATTTCTTCCAGCTCATACAATTTTTCTTTTAGCTTGAAGGTGCCATCCGAGGTGGTGGCCAGAACTGAATCCCCTTCCGAATGAAAGTGGTGCACTTGATTTGGCCTTAAGATGTGCTGTTCTTCTCCATTTTTTCCTATGATGAATTCTGTTTTTCTCTCGTTTAGGAAATTAAGGATATCGTTGATAGAATCGTTCATTTCACTGCAGTGAATGGTGACGCTTGTTTCTTCATGTTTACGGTCGACGTCGAGTAAAACTTTCAATTTCATCCCCCTTTGTGGTGCGGCTTACTAAGGTTAGTATAGATCTGGAAACGTTGGATGTCATTAGAAGTCTGGTAAGACGCAGCGACCAGAGGGTGAGTGGCATCGATGCTTGTATAACTTACTGTCACTAGAAGACTGAGATAGCCTCTAAAGATGGTGTTGAAGGCTTTTTTAAATTGACGTCATTCTTTTTGGCAGGGCAGCGTAAAATTATATTGACCACACTGGTCAATCGCAGTACAATGTAATTGACCAATATGGTCAAAGTGGAGGTGGGAAAGGATAAATGGATTCGAAATTTCTAAATTTAGAGCAGGAAAAACGTGATCGAATCTTAAATGCAGCCTTGGCTGAGTTCGCTCAGCGCGGATACAAGCAGGCATCGACGAACCAGATTGTCAAAGATGCAGGCATTTCTAAAGGTGCTTTATTCCACTATTTCAAAAACAAGAAAGACTTGTACCTGTCTCTGTATGATCATTTTATCGATCTGTTTTTAACCCAAATGCAGGAACAGTTAGATTGGACAGAAAAAGATATTTTCATAAGAAATCGAAAGCTTGCTTCCATAAAGATTGAATTATTTCATCGTTATCCTGAAATCTTCAATTTTCTAAACAGCGTTCTTACAGAAGATGCCCGGGAAATTCAAAAAGCCTTACAAGTAAGAAGGGAAACGTTTCTAAGTCAAAACTATAAAGAAATGATGGCTGATATCGATCCTTCTCCTTTTAGAGAAGGTGTGGATGTCGACAAAGCCGTAGATGTCATTACATGGTCTCTGGAAGGGTTCTCCTACCGGCAGCAGGCGAAGGTGAAAGGGAGAAAGTTGGATGAAATCGATCTTGAAGAAGTGCTTGATGAACTAGATGACTATATTGAGGTGTTAAAGCAGTCCTTTTATCAATGACAATGGGGAGGCGTCGAGAATGAGTGTCATCAAAATTGATCACTTAACAAAAATGTATGGGAAATCAAGAGGCGTGTCAGACATCAGCTTTGAAGTGGAAGAGGGAGAGATCTTCGGATTCATCGGACCGAATGGAGCCGGTAAATCGACGACGATTCGGACGCTGCTCGGCTTGATTCATCCGACAAGCGGAGGGGCAACGATTTTTGGGAAGGACATTACGGTTTCAGGCCCTGCTATTGCCGAGGACATCGGCTATCTTCCGTCTGAAGTGTTTTATTATGACCATATGAAAGTGAACGATTTACTCAAATACTCGGCAAGCTTTTATAAAAAGGATTGCGGCCACCGGATCAAAGAGCTCGCTGAGATGCTTGATCTCGATTTGACGAGGAAAATCGAGGATTTATCTTTAGGGAACAAAAAGAAAGTCGGTATCATTCAGGGGTTGCTTCATGAGCCGAAGCTTCTGATCTTGGATGAACCGACTAGCGGACTCGACCCGCTCATGCAGCAGAAGTTCTTCAACCTTTTGAGGGAAGAAAATAAAAAAGGCGTCACGATTCTTTTTTCCTCGCACATCTTGAGTGAGGTCCAGCGTTTGTGCGACCGTGTGGCCATCATCAAGGATGGGGAAATCGTACAAGTCGAACGGATTAGTGTGCTGAAGGAGAAGAATCATAAAAGCTTTAAGATCGAACCGAAGGGAGAGCTTGATCTCGAGACCTTCAACCTCCCCGGTGTGACCGATTTGAAATGGGAGCATCATGCGATCCGCTTCTTATATCAAGGCGACATCAATGAGATGATGAGAAAAATCGCCGAAGTCGAAATTGAGAATGTGTGGATTGAAGAGCCGGATCTTGAGGAGATCTTCATGCACTACTATGAGAAGGAGGCGTAGGGGATCATGAATATTTTCATGCATGAACTGAGAGCTTACCGAAAAGCGACACTCCTATGGACGCTTTCGCTCATGGGCATCGTCGTGCTTTTCCTGTCCTTCTACCCGTCGATCGCCAGTGACATGGATGATTTCACAGCTTTGCTGGAAGGATTTCCGGAGCCGGTACGTGAAGCGTTCGGCATTCAGCTGGAAAGCCTGGGAACGATCACTGGCTTCTATGCTTATGTATTTTTGTACATCTCTCTCTGCGGCGCCATTCAGGGGATGACGATCGGCGTATCGATTCTTTCGAAAGAAGTCCGAGAAAAAACAGCTGACTTTCTGCTGACAAAACCGGTCTCAAGGACAAAAGTATTAACAGCAAAGCTAGCCGCTGCTTTCATCTCCTTGCTTTTGACGAATGTGGCTTTCATCGCCACGGTCATGGCGACCGCTTCCGTCATCCAAACCGAAGCGTACAGCAGTGAAGTGATGGTTTTAATTTCATTGACCCTGCTGTTTACTCAGCTTATTTTTCTCGCTTTAGGGATATTGATCGCCGTTGTTTTTCCGAGAATCAAATCAGTACTGACCGTTTCTCTTGGAATCGTCTTCGGTTTCTTTTTCATCAGTATGATCGCCTCCATCGGTGAGGGTGGAGCCAAGCGGTACCTGTCGCCTTTTCAATATTTCGATCGACAATACATTATGCAGCACTCCAGCTATGAAACGTCGTTTTTGCTCACAGCCATCGGGATCGTAATCGTGTCGCTTGTCGCGAGCTTTGTTCTGTATCGACGTAAGGATATCCATACCGTTTAAAGGGAGGGGAACAATCATGAATGTTTACTGGCGTGAAATGAAAGCACATCGGAAAGCACTGATCATCTGGTGCATCGGGATGGTCGCTCTAATTGCAAGTGGTATGGGCAAATACGCAGGGTTCTCTTCCTCGGGGCAGTCGATGGATGAATTGATGGGCGCGATGCCGGAATCGCTCCAAACGATCACGGGGATGGGAAGCTTTGATTTGTCGCTGGCCACCGGGTTTTACGGCGTTCTCTTCTTGTATATGGTTCTCCTCGCTACGGTGCATGCCGTCCTCTTAGGAGCAACCATCATTTCTAAGGAGGAGCGCGACAAAACGGCTGAATTTTTGTTTGTGAAGCCCGTTTCGAGAACGAAAGTCATCGTAACCAAAATGTTCGCCGCCCTCACGAATGTGCTCGTTCTTTCGATCGTCTCAGCGATTACCAGTCTTCTAATGGTCGGTTACTACAGTGATGGCGAACCGTATATCGAGAGTATTCTTGTTACGATTGTAGGCATGCTGATTTTGCAAATTCTTTTTCTCACGATCGGCATGATGGTAGGGGCAGGATATAAAAAATCTGGAAAAGCCGCTTCGCTTTCCTCAGCCATTCTGCTGCTGTCGTTTTTGCTATCCGTTGCGGTCGATTTGAACGATGCGCTGGAAGGGTTGAAGTACTTCACTCCGTTCAAGTACTTTGAAGCGGATCAAGTGATGTACGGGGGGGGGTTGGATCCAGTCTATATCGGATTGTCGGTTGCTCTCGCTGTGATTTCAGCGCTGCTTACACTGATGTTTTATAGAAAAAGAGATTTACACGTATAAACAAAAAAGTCAGCCTCTCCTGGGAGAGAGGCTGACTTTTTATTTTACTATTTATAAATGAGGAAGGAGTGAGAGAGTGCAGGAGGTGGAGGATATTACCTTTTCGCAGACGCTGATCCTATTGTTATAGTAAGGCTGAGCAAGAAATTGAAGTGCTGTTGAAGAGGTGTTGATGGTGGAAGGGTTTATCGTTATCTTTAGTTTCTTCGCAATTGTTTCCTTTTCATTAATAATTACAAGAATATGTGTAAAGAACGGTTTGAATGAGAAATTCGCTAGACTATTATTTAGCTTATTGGTAGGAACAGGTGTAGCAAGTTTAATGATTCGATTAACTAGAAAAGTGAATGAGCCGGAGGATGTCCCCGTCTTATTTCTGATCATTATGCTTTTGTTTGGATTGATCGCATGGGTCAATGCCAAAGGGTCTTACCCCGTAAGAAAAAGGGGTACGTTTCAATTTAACTACAAAAACTATAACTTGTTGGTTGATCCCTTAACTATAACAGGTGGAATAAAGAAAGTGCCTGAACAAATGAGAGATTCCTGGAAAGACTTAAAACGCATTCACAAAGCTTTACCTATTCTGTTATTTTTAGTTTGTTTGATCCCACCTTTAGTAATGACTTTTATAGCTGTCTACAAAGAGTGGATTCAACCATGATTAGTAATTTAGGCAGGTGGTCCAAGTGAAAAAAGTAATAGATTTGCTACGCGATAATCACAGGCTCTATTTGATTACTCTTCTCTGTGTGTTTATCTTCCTAATTGGTTCAATGGCGATGACCAACCTCTCTCAATTTTGGGGGCAGCGGTTGATTATTATAAATATAAGTATAATGGTGTATTTGATGGTCTTTCTCGGCGTGGACCCTATTCTTAAAGGTATTTTCCTAACAATGATCCCTTTTATAATCCTAGTGATCATAAATGAATTAATAGTCTTTGTTCCAACTGATATGAACAAAAAGTGGATCGATGTTGATACCGCTAGAGGAGGAGGGCCTTATTCCATCCTTGCTTTTATTACGCTTGTTATAGTGATAAAGGTATTTAAAATAACCCCCTATATTCGAAGTCTGGAAGAAGACGTGAAAAAACATCCATGAATTCCGAAAAAGGTTAGTGATCCCAGTGATGTTCGAACAGTTTAATAAGAAGCAGAACAAGAAAGATAGATTTCGTTCCTTTCTTGATAATTTTCTGGAAGGATGCGTGGGGGTTGGTTGTTTAATTCCAATGTTTTTCTCGCTATCCGCCCTGGGGCTTATGCTTTTGACACTATGATAATTCCTTGATTTCATTTCGCTAGAGTAATAGGGAGGACAATATTAATTATCATGTTGTTTAAACAAACAGGTATCGAATGGATTTTCCAAATCTTATTGATAGCTATAGGGGTGTTTTTCTTGTTTTATGGATTTAAATACACACCTGAAAAGCATCAAAAAGCACGAGAACAATCAGAAGTTGATCTTAGAACAAAGAAAGACTTTCAATACAAATGGCTGGCAAAGTTTATCATGAAAACTCCCTGGTGGTCAGGCAGGATCTTTTTTATCATCATTGGAGTATTCATCGTTTTCTTAGCTGTCATAGGTAAGGGTTTGTTTCAATGATGGAACTCTTAAAAAGACGTCTAAATAAAAAAGGTCAGCCTCCTGGTCGGGAGACTGACCTTTTTATCAATTATGCGTTTTGATAAGTCAAGTTAGAAGCGGAAGCAGCGACTTTTTCAAGCCCTTCCTGAACGATCTCATCAGCTTTATCCGGGTTCGCATTGTGCCCTTCGATGATCACTTCATCTTTAAGCTGCATGCCGAAGAATCCAGCGAATACGTTCTTCATATAGCTCATGGACATTTCCATTGGAGCCATAGCTGGGTCGGAATAGTTTCCGCCGCGTGCGTTCAGCAAGATAACGCGTTTGTTCTCCATAAGCGGTACCGGGCCGTTCTCTGTATATTTGAAAGAAAAGCCTGCTTCAGCAACATAGTCAACGAATGTTTGCAGCTTCGCAGGAATCGTGAAGTTCCATAGAGGGAAAGCAATCACGACAACGTCTGCTGCGCTAATCGCATCCTTTGCTTTTTGCTTCGCATCCATCAAGCGTTGTTCATCGTCATTTAGCGTAACGCCTTCCTGGATTTTTCCTAGAGCAGTAAATAGCTCCTGGCCGAGATAAGGCATGTCCTCACTAAAAAGGTCATACGTGCTGACCTTTACATCTTCTGTTGCTTTTATATTATCTAGGAAAGTTTCATACATCTTTGTTGAAATCCCGTCTGGACGGTTGTTGGCTTTGACAACGAGTACGTTCATAACTGAAAAACCTCCTGTTGTTTTTAATCACAACGCCTATTATAATATCTCGAATTCGAGAGTTCAACGAATATGTTCTGGTAAATGTGCTAAAAGGTACCAAAGAATCAGATATAGAAAAAGACGAGGACTTTTCGCCTCGTCTTTTTGTATTATACAGATTTTGCTTCCAATTCAACTTCCATGTTGTCACGAGTTGCTCGGGAGTAAGGGCAGACTTCGTGTGCTTTTTCAACAAGCTCTTCGGCATCCACAATACTTAGTTTTGTTAGCGTTATGGGAAACCGATCCGATGCCGGTGAAAGATTTAGGGAAGAGGTTGTACCTTGATTCGGGCACGCTTACTCCGATGCTCAAGCGGATGGAAGCAGAAGGGCAGCGTGCGCTTTTGTTCTTACAAATTCATCTTTTGATTCACCGTCTGATTGTATTTTTGCAGCAAATGGCCGAACTTTTCCTTATCCTCTTCCGACCAATCTTCGAGAATGCGGGCTAAGCGATCGAATCTCCGCTGTTTATTCTCTTCTAATTCCTGCGACCCGATGGCTGTGATCTGATAAAAGTAAGCTCTTCCATCTTCGGGATTCGGAATCTTTTCTACGTACTTTTTCTCCACGAGCGCCGCCGCCTGCCGGCTCACCGTAGAAATATCCAAATGTAACTCCTCTGCCAACGATTTAACCCCTGCCGGACCGTAGGAGGATAATTGACGTAATAAAATATAGGCAGAACGATCGAGACTGTCATGGCGTTTTTCAGTCAAGACAATTCGCCGGATAAAATCGGTCACCTGTTGTTCAATTAAATCAAGAGATTCATCGCTCATCATTTCCACCTCAACTGTAATGCTTCTCCTTTGATGATACCATCAAATCTTACTATTGACACTTCTCCTTATATAGTTGTATTATACAAACATTATATTGTAGGGTACAACTAAATGGCGGAACTAAATGACTTCCTTCCAAAAAGGAGGGGGAAATCCGCAACTAAAATTTATGAGGTAAGGAGAAATGAATATGGCCGTGCAACCTAAACCGGTCCCGGACGTTTCTATAGCGGAAGAGCCGGGAATTTTACGTCAGCCGAAAGCGGTCTGGGCTGTGTTTTTTGCTTGTATTATTGCTTTTATGGGACTTGGACTCGTTGATCCGATTTTACCGGCGATCGCCAAGCAATTGGACGCCTCTCCAAGTGAGGTGACGTTACTGTTCACCAGCTACAATGCCGTCATGGCCGTAGCAATGCTTGTCACAGGGGTGATCACTTAGAGAATCGGCATGAAGCGGACACTTTTGTCAGGCATCGTCATCATTGCTTTGTTTTCTGGATTAGGCGGGTTTTCGAATGGAATTTGGCAACTCGTATCCTTGCGTGGAGGATGGGGCTTAGGAAACGCTTTGTTCGTAGCTACAGCATTAACGGCGATTGTTACGTTATCCAATAGTGGGAACGCGAAGGCGATTATTTTATACGAAGCAGCGATAGGGTTAGGGATCTCGGTAGGTCCATTGATTGGCGGCTCTTTAGGTGCGGTTTCATGGCGGGGGCCAT
>NZ_JRNX01000077.1 GCF_000786645.1 Halobacillus sp. BBL2006 | reverse complement strand
TTGATTTAGATGTCAATTGACCGACAACTTCAATAACTGCTTTCATTGATGTAGGTGATGCATTGTAGGCATCATTGATGATGAGAGAACCATTCAGACCCGCGTGTTTTTCGAATCGCATGCCTGACATTTCAAGCTGACGGAAGCCTTGCTGGATTTCTTCGTTTGAAAGCCCTAATTGTTCCGCTAAGGCGATCACATAGGTAGCATTTTTTACATTGTGTCGACCAGCCATCGGTAGCTCATACGCCTGACCCTTAACGGTAAATACACTTTTATCATCTGTAAGTTCATCAATAACAATCGTGTAGAGATTCCCTTCATTGTATCCACAAGAGATAGCTGCCTCATCTTTTTTCGCATTGGATAGAAGGGCTTCATCTCCATCAATAATGATCCTTCCGCCGGCTTTCAGACCATCAGTAATCTCAAGCTTGGCCTCTGCAATCGCTTCTCTTGTCCCAAGATTTTCAATATGGGACTCGCCAATATTAGTAATGATTGCATGGTCAGGGTGAGCGATTTTCGAAAGCACAGAAATCTCACCCGCTTGATCCATGCCCATTTCCAGTACAAGCACTTCTGTATCCTGACTCATTGAAAGGACCGTCAATGGAAGACCAATATGATTGTTGAAGTTCCCTTGCGTTTTATGAGTTATATAGTGGGTGCCCAGCACAGAAGCAACCATGTCCTTTGTTGTTGTCTTTCCATTTGATCCTGTTACTCCGATGACTTTAGGAGAAACTTTTTGTAAATAAAAAGACGCTAGATCCTGCAGCCCCTTTGTTGTATCTTCTACGAAGAAAACAGGGAAATCTGTAGGGATCATAGCAGGTAATTCTCGATCCTTCTGCCATAAGGTGGCAACAGCCCCTTTTTTAATGGCTTCCGAAAGAAACTGGTGGGCATCGAAGGACTCACCGATGATCGGGACGAAAAAGCTTTGTTTACTGTCCTTTCTCGTGTCTGTCATGATTTCATTTATTGAAATCCGATCCTTTGCTGCACCTCTAAATTCTGTAAATAAAGTGGTTAATTCATGTACTTCAAAAATCATTGTGGACTCTCCTTAAATCTTCTTAAAATCTTTCTAGCAACTTCACAATCGTCAAAATGGTGACGTATTCCTTGTATTTCTTGATAGGTTTCATGTCCTTTTCCTGCAATCAACACGACATCTCCCTTACAAGCTTCTCTTAATGCGTGTTGAATAGCAAGTTCACGGTTTTCTATTAGTTTATAAGTTCCTTGTAAATGGTTGGTCATATCTTTAAATATCTGTTTTGGGTCTTCGGTACGTGGATTGTCTGAAGTGAAAGTCACATGGTCTGCCCATTTCATTGCTGCTTGTGCCATCATCGGACGTTTACTCCGATCCCGATCGCCTCCGCAGCCGACAACGACATGAATGGCTCCTTTGCAAAAGCCGGAAATCGTCTTCAGCACATTCTCCAACGAATCAGGGGTGTGAGCGTAATCGATGACTACTCCATACTCTTGCCCTTCTCTCACCGGTTCAAAACGTCCACGGACGCCCGTGGTATGTTCAAACGATTCTTTAATGGTTCTAAGCGGCACACCAGATAATAGAGCTGCTCCAGCAGCAGCAAGCATGTTATAGATGTTGAATAATCCCATCAGCGGACTATTTATAAGTACTTCTTCCTCTGGTGTCACAAGAGTAAAAGAAGTACCCGTTTCTTTCAACTGATAATCTTTCGCCATCACATCCGCCCGCTGATCAATCCCATAAGTGAGCAGAGGTTGAGAGGTCGAGCGGATAAATCGTTCAGAGACAGGTGAATCTTTATTTATGACTGCATATTTATCCCGCCCCCTATTATACCCATTCCCTAATTGGGCGAACAATAGGGACTTAGCCCGAAGATAGTCATCAAAACCATCATGATAATCTAAATGATCTCTTGTCAAATTCGTAAAGATCGCAATATCAAAATCACACCCGTAAACTCTCCCTTGATCCAGGGCATGGGAGGATACCTCCATGATGGCGGTATCCACTTTTGATTTCTGCATTTTGCTCAAATATTTTTGTATGGATAAAGCGTCAGGTGTCGTGTTTTTCACAGGAAAAACTTTGCCCGCCACACAAATTTGAATGGTACCGATGAGTCCTGTGCTCTTTTTATGCCTACGAAAAATCTCATCCAGCAAATAAGTGATCGTCGTCTTTCCGTTCGTTCCGGTGACTCCAATGACGTGAAGTAGCTCGGAAGGATACCCATAAAAAGCAGAAGCTGCCATCGCTAGTGCTCTTATCGTGTCATTGACAAGAATGACCGGGACGTCGGTATCAACTTCCTCTTCACAAAGGACAGCAACAGCACCTTTGTTGACCGCATCCTGTACAAAATCATGACCATCCACTTTAATTCCCCGAATACAAACAAAAAGGTCGCCAGGACCGGTGGATCTTGAATCCATCGAAATCCCTTGAACCGTAAGTTTCGAGATGGGCTGAGTTACTTGATAAAAAGGAAGGTGCTCCAACAACTTTTTCATTTTCATAACTTTCACCCTTATCCACATACAAGATATTATACCAAAAGGAAGGAATCTCCTGTATGCTTCCTTTATTTTTTTATTTCCCCATATAAACTCTCACTTTTGAGCCTGTCGGAACTTTCACGCCTGCCTCTGGAGCCTGCGTGATGACCTTATTTCCTTTTCCGCTCACTTCTAATTCTAAAGGTGCTAGAATTTCATTCAATTCTTTCTTTTCAAGACCTGTGACGTTTGGTACCTCAATTAGAGGCTCCTCCGGCCATGAATACTCTTTCTCTAGCCCATCTTTACGTGGTTTAACCCCCAAAACTCTTAAACTGTCTTCCATAATGTTTCCGACAATTGGTGCTGCTACGACCCCACCGAATTGTACGGTATTTTTGGGATTATCAATGGCAAGATAAACGACAAGCTCTGGATCATCCGCTGGAGCAAAACCTATGAAGGAAACGATGTGATTGTTCTCCATATACCTTCCATCAGGACCAACTTTTTGTGCTGTACCTGTTTTCCCTCCTACGCGGTACCCTTCCACGTAAGCTCCACGTCCAGTTCCTTTCGCCACGACACTTTCTAATGCGTTACGGATCTGTTTTGATGTCTCTTCTGAAATAACTCTTCTCTTCAACTGAGGCTCATTTTTCTCTAAAACTTCTCCTGAAACGGGATCCAGCCAAGCTTCTTGAATGTAAGGTTCGTAATAATAACCGCCATTAACCGCTGCTGCTACGGCCATAACTTGTTGGATCGGCGTAACGGAAACCCCCTGCCCGAAAGCTGTCGTTGCCTGCTCGACGGGACCTACGTTTTCAGGTTTAAAGAGAATTCCTTTGCCTTCTCCTTCTAAGTCTATTCCAGTTTTCTCTCCAAAACCGAATAAATCAATATAATCGAAAAGTTTCTCTTTACCAAGACGCTGTCCTAGCTCTACAAAGCCAGGGTTACAGGAGTTCTGGACAACCTCGAGAAAAGTTTGATCACCATGCCCTCCACGTTTCCAGCAATGTAATGTCGCCCCATCCACCTTAACGGCGCCGGAATCATGAAAATGTTCATCATTCAAATTCACAAGACCTTCTTCCAGGGCAGCCGCTAATGTAATGATTTTAAATGTAGACCCCGGCTCATACGTACTCCATACAGGAAGGTTCCTGTTATATACTTTCGGATCAACTTCCTGATAATTTGCAGGATCAAAGTTCGGCCTCGATGCCATTCCTACAACTTGTCCGGTATCAGGATCTACTGCTAAGGCGACGGCTCCATCAGGGTCATACTTTGCTACAGCGATATCCAATTCCCTCTCCATGATGGATTGCACTTTGTAATCAATGGTCAGCTGCAAGTCCTTTCCGTCTACTGGAGGCTTATAGACATCTGCCATATCAGGCATACGTTTCCCTTTGGCATCAGAAAAAAAGGATAAGGCTCCCTTTTCCCCTTTTAACTCCTCGTCATAGTGAGCTTCTAGCCCCAGCAGTCCCTGGTTATCAATTCCGCTAAACCCGAGGACATGGGAAAGAAAGGATCCATGAGGATAATAACGCTCAGAGTCCTCAGCAATGTAGACCCCTGGCATCCCAAGCGATTGGATAGCTTTGGCCTGCGCCTCTGAAATCTTTCTGCCTTCGGGGTGAATTTTTTCTATGGAGATTTGTTTGGTCACATGGGTGTATGCTTTCTCCACACTCATTTCGAGAATCTGTGCCAGGTTTTTGGCGGTCGTTTCAGGATCTTTGATCTGTCTAGGGACGACCATGACAGTAGGGGCCGATTGGTTTCCTACGAGCACCTCTCCGTTTGTATCAAGGATTTTACCGCGTTCTGGTTCAAAGGTAATATCACGGCTCCACGATTCCTCTGCTTTAGAAATGAGGAAATCACTGAGGAAAAATTGTACATACCCCAATCTACCGATAATAACCATAAAAATAACCATTCCAAAAAGAAAAACAGTGATCAATCGTTTCTTGACAATTACATGGGATACTCGTCTCATCTCCATAACTCCTTTAAAAGTCGTTAGAGTCAGCTTGTATCACTATATGCAATCAAGAAACGATTAGAACACTGCCTGGAATGGCGATTACTCAGTTTCCGGAGGGGAAAGCTCCACAACCAAATAGCCGTTTTCTTTAATTTTCGATCCTTCTGCAATGCTTTGAGATTTCACATAGCCATTCCCCATAGTTTCAATATTCATATCGAAATGCTCAGCAAGACGGTGAACATCTCTTAAGGAATAGCCTGTGAGATCCGGCATTTTTGGTTTATCCGTAATGACCATGATTCGCTGGTTCTCAAGTACTTTAGTTCCGGGAGCCGGTAGGATCTCTTCTACGTTTTCCCCATCACCTATGATTTCTACATTGCTAAATGTCTTTCTAAGCTCATTCTCCGCATTACGTGTAGACATTTCCGTGACATCTGGTAATTTATGCTGGGAAACTTTCGTATCCTCTTCTTTATCCGGTTGAATATCCAAGTAATGCAAACTATTCTCCATTACTGTACGAATGATATAAGAGACAGGTTCAGAACCTAATTCAGTTGGTTCTAAGTCTGGCTGCTTAACCGCGACATACATTAATAGTTCCGGGTCATCCTTAGGCGCCATTCCCATAAATGAGAAGACATAGTTGTTTCTGCCTGATAAGTATCCTTTGCCTGGCTCGCTTATTTGTGCCGTCCCTGTTTTTCCAGCCAATGAATAATCATCAAGCTTAAACGATTGACCAGTTCCATTCTCAGATGTAACGACCTCTCCCATCAGATCCCTAACTTTCTTAGCTGTATCTTCAGAAATCGGTTCACCGATTACTTCCGGCTTCCCTTCTTTAATGACTTCGCCTGTCTCGCTTGAGGTAATCTCTGACAACATATAAGGCTGCATAATCTTACCACCATTCGCAACAGACGTTGCAGCCGTCATTAATTGAATCGGAGTGAAGGTTGATCCTTGACCAAATCCAGTTGTAATTTGTTCAATTGGACGCTCATAAACTAATTTCCCTGTAAGTTCTCCAGGAAGGTCTATGCCCGATTTGTCTGTCAAATTGAAAGCAGATAAATATTGCCGGAATTTTGTTGGTCCTAGTTTTTCATAAACCAACTTTGAAGCAGCAACGTTAGATGAACGCTGGAAACCTTCATCGTAGGAAATCATCCCCCACCCCTGTCCATTATTATGATCTGAGATGGTTTGAGAGTTCTCGGTTACTTTGTATGTTCCTGACTTGAACAGCTCGCTGTCTCCATTATAGACACCTTCCTCAATAGCCGAAGCCCACGTGAAGATCTTCATTGTTGAACCTGGTTCAAAAGGATAAGAGATCAAGTCATTGTACCAGTTATCTACCTCTCCGATATCATTTGGGTTATAGCTCGGACGGTTGCTCATCGCTAAAATTTCACCTGTATCGGGATCCATGACTGCCGCCATGATTTTTTCAGGACTATACTGGTCATCCACTTGGCTCATAGCGTCTTCTAGAAACGTCTGGATTTTCTGATCGAGCGTAAGATGGACATCCTCACCATCATCCGGTTCAGTCATCACTTGATTGGGATCCAACAATTTGGTTCCATATTTATCACGCTCGTACTTGATTGTACCTTTTTTTTCTTGCAAATATTTCTCCATCTGTTTTTCTATTCCCGTGACTCCTGAAATCTTACCATCGTCTGTGCGAGCAAAACCGATGACATGGGAGGCAAACAATCCATTTGGATAATACCTTTTCGCCTCTTCCTCGAACTGAATTCCGCTTAATTCCAATTCCTTGATTTCTTCCATTTTCTCTTGAGAAATCTGTCGGCCCTTCGCACCGAATTCGACTTGAAAGCGATCGTTTTCCTGGCCGTTTTTCAACGTTTCGACCATATCACTCGCTTCCATATCCAACAAAGGAGCCAATCTTGACGCTGTCTCTTCCGGGTTCGTCACGTGATTGGGCTCCTCAGGGTTCGTCGTATAATCAGGGTCAACAATGGCGTATAGCTTGTACGTCGGTCTGTCGTAAGCAAGGACCATGCCATTTTTGTCGAAAATCTTTCCTCTCTTCGCATCGATTTCATAGGAACTTGTGCGGACATCCTTCGCCCACTTTTCCAAGTCCACTCCCTCCACGGTTGCTGTGGTCTCAATATACAAAAACCTACCAGCAATGAGGAGGAACATGAAGGAAAATATCAAGATTAACAGTGCTGCGCCTCTATGCGTGTTCGGACTTTTCATAACATATCACCAAATTATTTAATTGCTGACTGTGCCAGCTTGTTTCACCTTTGCGTTCTGAATGTTCAATCCATTTTCTTTAGCAATTTTCAAAATACGATCCGGATTACTTAATTCTTTCACCTGGTAGGCAAGGTTCTCGTTATGTGATTCTTGTTGTGAAATATCTTTTTCTAAACTTCTGATGTCACGGTTCAAAGAATCTGTTGCCGAGGAAAACTGGACAAAGAAAAGGGAAGCAGCGATGACTGCTGTTGTTGAAATCGAATATAAAAATTTCTCTCCTGTACTAATCCACCGTTTTTTATGGGCCTTTACTTTAACCTGTTTTTGTTTTTCCGGTTGATGTAAAGGCTGCTGTGCCTTTCTAGCTTGCTCAAGGCTCATGTTTTCTTCCACCCTTCTTCAAATTGAAATTCACTACTCCAAGGTTTGACTTTCTCTACGACCCTCAATTTAGCTGAGCGTGAGCGACGGTTCTCTTCGAGTTCTACATCTTCAGCTACGATCGGTTTTCGTGTAACAAGTTCGAATGGGGGCTGTTTATCTTCTGGAATGACTGGAATATTTTTTGGTAATGGCGGATTTGTACTCCACTTCTTAAAGGCTTGTTTGCACAAACGATCTTCTAAGGAATGAAAGGTTATGACGGCTATTCTACCTCCGACAGAAACAACTCTTGCAGCCTGATGCAGACTGTCCTGAAAAGCACCAAGTTCATCATTCACAGCAATACGAATCGCTTGGAATACTCGTTTGGCTGGATGCCCTCCTTTCCTTCTTGCAGGAGCTGGAATTCCTTCTTTAATCAGCTCAACTAATTCACCCGTCGTTTCAATCGGGTTCACTTCGCGAGCTTTTTCAATTTTCCTGGCAATTTGCTTGGAAAATTTTTCTTCACCATATTTGAAAAAGATACGCACTAAATCTTCGTAAGGCCATTCATTAACGACCTCTCTAGCTGTTAGATCAGCTGATTGATTCATGCGCATGTCCAGTGGTGCATCATTCTGATAACTAAACCCACGTTCACCAACATCTAGCTGTGGACTTGAAACTCCAAGATCATACACAATACCATCGATCTGCTCCACACCTAGTTCTTGTAATCTTTCTTCAAGTTCACGAAAATTCGCCTGAATGAACGTAATTTTACCTTCATACGGCTTCAATCTCTCTCTGGCAGCTTCAAGAGCCATTTCATCCTGGTCAAATGCATACAAATGACCTTCTTCACCGAGTTGGGAAGCGATGACTTCTGTATGACCTCCACCACCGAGTGTGCAATCCACGTATGCCCCCTGAGGCTTAATATGTAATTGCTCGATGGTCTCTTTTTTTAAAACGCTATAATGTTCAAACATACACTCACTCGTTTCTCTGTCTATCAAATATCAAAATCTAACATGTTCTCTGCAATTTCAGAGAACGACTCTTCAGATGCTTCAAAATAAGTTTCCCAATTTTCATTACTCCAAAACTCTATACGGTTGGACACTCCGATGACAACACATTCTTTCTCCAGCGTCGCGTATTTTCTGAGGGGCGGAGGAATATTAATTCTTCCTTGTTTATCCACCTCACACTCGACAGCTCCTGAAAAGAAGAACCTGGTGAAGGCTCGGGCATCTTTTTTGGTTAAAGGGAGTTTTTTTAGTTTTTCTTCAAGAAGCTTCCATTCATTCATAGGATAAGCAAACAAACATTGATCTAAACCTCTCGTGAGGACGAAGCTTTCCCCAAGATCTTGACGGAACTTGGAGGGGACGATAATACGCCCTTTCGCATCAATGTTATGTTGAAATTCACCCATGAACATATGGTTCCCCCACCTTCTGTTTTCAGCTTACCACATCGCCCCACTTTTCTCCACATACTTTTTATTCATTCGCCTACTAATAAAAAAATCCTGCCTCGGAAGGCAAGATTTTAAAGGTTTTTCCTATTCATTTATGATGTGGGGGATAGTGGGAGGTCAGTGGGAGACTCACTCACACATATACCACAAAATGATCCTGATCAAAGGAAAGGTGGTGCTGGTTCATCCGTTCGAATACATCCGTCCCATACTGATTCACCCAGGGTACGATATTCCACATTCTCTCTTGCAGCCCGCCACCAGGATGCAGAAGTACTTCAAGGTCATTGAACTGGTATACCTCGTATTCATATTGTTGTTCAAGAGACTGAGACATTCTCTTTTCAAGAAAATCGATATTCTGAAAAATGTACTTCAGATTCTTCTCAGCCATTTGCGCTAGATCAGGGCCGAACTCAGTAGATTTTTCACGTAACGGGCGATGAATTCGATCGATCTCTTCTTTCACCTGTTCACTTAATTGGTGGATCGGTGGTGCACTTCTCGACGCCAGCCATTTCATTTTGGCCTCGCCTGTACCATAGTAAATCCCGTCCTCCACTTTGATTTGTAAACGTTCCATGGTCTGCTCTGCTTTACGGTCAATAAGTGTAAAGGAAAGACGCGGCAGTACTGGGGGCATTTGCAGTCCAGCTGCTTGAAAGGCTGGTTTCAGCACAGACCAGTAATTGATCTCCCCCGGACCTCCGATGAAAGCAAGAACGGGAAAAAGACACTCCTGCATCAACGGTCTTGTCACAACATTGTTACTCAATTGTTCCGGATGTTCCTTTGCAATCTGAATAAGTTCTTCCTTCATCAATGCCACTTCATTATTCTTCCCTCTGAACACGCCATCTTCATCCCGGTTTAATAAAATTCTGTCACCTTGATGATGATAAAAGAGGTGAGCGTCCCTCCACTCACTATCAAGCAGGGTTTCATAACCTTGCTGACGATTGACTTGCAAAGATGAGAACACTCCTTTAGCCATCTCTTCATTCTTCTCGATCATAGTTGTAAAATAAGAACTTTCCAAGTTACGGATTTCAGAATCGTGAGCATCTACAATCACTAGTCCCTCACTAGGAAACAATAAATAGACAAGTTTAGCAAAGAAATCACTATAGCTCCCTGATCGGTTTAAGGCCTGCATGACTTGTTGATAAAAATCGCTCGTAAACTCTGTTTCGCTTACAGCTTGAAAGATTTGCTTTATCCACTTTTCAGCTTCTGTCTGGTCGATCTCTATATCAGATACAGAAGCTTTTGTTTCAGGTGTATGCTGAATAGTGAACTTTTTCATAGCTGCATTTTCTTTCATAAAAAGATGGTTGATCTCATCAAAATCATGATCCTCTCCAGCAATCCAAAACACAGGGATGACAGGTTTTCCTAATTCTTTTTGTTTCTGCTTTGCCAGTTGAAGGACTGAGATGATCTTATGAACGGTATATAATGGACCGGTCAACAATCCTGCCTGCTGACCTGCAATAACAACCGTGCTTCCTTCATCTTTCAAACGGTCGATGTTCGCTAGTGACGACTCAGGTGCCTCCCACTTTTTATTCATTTGATCTAGTACATTTGTAAGAGCTTCCCGTTGGTACGTGTTATTCTTTAATTGTTGTAAACGCTCTGTCCAGATCGTTGGATCTTTGGGATCAAATTCGAATTTATCTTCTACAGTTTGAAAATTCTGTTTATAATCATGAAATAATAATTGCTTTGATTGTAATTGAATCGGATCGATACGCATGTCTTGAACTACTCCTTTATCGGGTTAAGTATTCTTAGTAGTATGTATCCTATTGTATTGTACAAAAAAGATCCCAGGAGTTCATCTAATCTGTTTGTCAGGAAAATAATCGCTCAAGGAGACCATACATGGTCAATCCTACATAAAAAAAGGTAAAGAGTAAAAAACTAACGCGCCAAAACCCTTTGAAAACCCTCCTCAAGTGGATTTCTTCATGTACCTTATACTGCACAATGAGGGATAAACCTAATAAGAGGAATAGAAGGATTAGGATATAAGCTAAGAAATTTTGTTCAAACAATACGAGTAAGAGTAAATGAACAGAGAGAATGAATATTGGAGCTGTTACACTCGTCGTCCTGTGAATCGCTTTCCATTTGTGTTTCGTCCATTTTCTATTCAGGAAATAAAAGATGAAAAAGAAAGGAATGGGAAGCGTCAGCACAGCCGCAAAGAAAAATACGATAGCATCACCCACGTAAGTTCACCTCCCTCTCTTTTTCA
>NZ_JRNX01000748.1 GCF_000786645.1 Halobacillus sp. BBL2006 | reverse complement strand
TTCAGACCATATGAAAGAAACAAGCCGTTACTTGAAATATATCTTCAATGGTCATATTGCAGTGGCCATGCTCTTTTTCATCTCTGCATTAGCCTATTACTATCAACAATGGCTGGCAGACTTGCCTGAAGGGTTCCCGACATCATGGATTGTCGGGTTAGCATTCGGCTTTGTCGCCAGCTACAGTCCTGTTCGAACCTTGCTCAAAGAGCCGGACTTAGTTTTTTTATTGCCGGCAGAATATCAGTTGGATGATTATTTCAAAAGGTGTTTGTATTACAGCTTTTTGGTCCAACTGTATGTTGTCTTTCTCATTGCAGCAGCACTCGGTCCGTTGTATTTCGCCTCGTTTCCTGATCTAGGAACGAATCAATACTTAATGATGATCGGCGTCGTTTTAATTATTAAAGTTTGGAATATGCTTTCTAACTGGTGGATGTTAAAAGAACGTAATCCGAGGATAAGATTAACCGATCAAATCGTAAAAACCGTCTTGAATATTACAATTTTTTATTTTTTGTCAAAAGGAGACTGGATTTTTGCCAGTATCGTAACGGTTTTATTAGTGGGCGTCGTGCTTTACACGTATTCGGTTGCTCGCCAAAAATCCGGACTCGCCTGGGATTTGTTAGTGGAAAAAGATCAGCAGCGGATGCGGACTTTTTACCGGATTGCCAATATGTTCACAGACGTTCCTCATTTGAAAAACACAGTGAAAAAACGCCACGCGCTGGTCCATACTTTAGTATCCCGGATTCCTTACCGGCAGGATCATACCTTTACGTATTTGTATCGGATCACGTTTACGAGAAGCAGTGATTATTTAGGTATGTATTTCCGCTTAATGGTGATCGGCGGTTTAGCAATCTGGTTTGTTCCGAATTTATGGGTGAAGGTTGCTTTTGCAATCCTGTTCCTGTACTTGAGTGCTTTTCAGATGATGACACTTTGGAATCATCACCGCACGATTGCTTGGCTTGATCTTTACCCAGTAAAGCATGAGTGGAAGCGGGAGGCCTTACTTCAATGGTTGAGACAATTGATGTTGTTTCAAACGTTCTTGTTTGGATTATTGTTTGTATTGCAATGGAACCCGATAGGACTGGCAGTCGTATGGGTAGGAGGCAGCTTATTCAGTTTCGCCTTTATAAACGGATATGTGAAAGCAAAACTTACCTGATTGGTGGAGAGAGCGGAAAACCGCTCTCTTTTTCTATCATTTAACGGAGGGATAGACATGAACTACGAAACAAAAGTGAAAAACGAAGCGCTTCGCTGGAGTCGTTCATTAGAAAAGCGGTCCTCTGTGCTTCAGAGAACTTCAAAGCGAGTGCAATCTACGATCAACCAAAAGATACCTGACCGTATTCATGTAGTCGTAACAGAGAGCGTACGAACCATGATTGAAGTAGCTCTAACCACATCCGAATACATTCGTCCGATCAAAGTTGATCCAGCATGGACTTTTCAAGAAAGGGAAGAAAGAGTCAGAGAGAGGCTGAAACAATATAAAAAGATGGCTGCTTTCGAAGGAGCTGGAACAGGACTTGGCGGCTTTTGGTTAGGGGCAGCAGACTTTCCTTTATTACTTAGTATCAAGATGAAGTTTTTGTTTGATGCGGGCCAAATTTATGGGCTTGATGTAAGCAGATATGAAGAAAGAGTCTTTCTTCTTCATGTGTTCATGCTGGCTTTCTCGAGTGATGAAGCGAGAGGAAAGATAAGGGAGAGAGTCATGAATTGGAATGAATTAGAGGTGCAAGAAAAAAACTTGGATTGGAAGACGCTGCAAATAGAATATAGGGATACGCTTGATTTCGTGAAATTGATGCAGTTAATTCCAGGGTTTGGTGCCTTAATCGGGTATGTCGCAAATGGCCGGCTGTTAGAGCAATTAGGGGAGACGACGATGAATGCCTGCC
>NZ_JRNX01000747.1 GCF_000786645.1 Halobacillus sp. BBL2006 | reverse complement strand
TTTCTCTGGAGGCTTCGAGCGAGAGGGTTGCTGAGACTTTCGCATAAGCTCGGATAAGATGAGTTCGACTTTCTTCCGGATTGCAGGGTTGAAGTAATTCCGTTTTTCTTCATACCCATGAGCTAAGAATAGAAAAGAAGTGAACGAATCGTTTCTTCCTGACTCCACTACCTGTAACTTTTGGCGATCCATTTGGTAGCGGAGCTGCTTCCGTTCTTCCCTTGCCTCCAATTCCATTTTCCCTAACAGCTCCATGTACGGTTCTTTGATTTTGAATTTCCCCTGTTCAAAATGTTTCCTGTCCTGTCGGATGACAGCGATGGCCATGGATAAAAACAAATAGCGGGAAGCGAGATCTAGTTCTTTCTGTTTTAAGTACCGCATGCTATTCTCCTCCATAATGCGAACGTGTGTTCTTGTTTTATTATACCACGTGATGCTGGTAATTATGCAAGAGAATTTGTGAAAAGGCTAAAAATGGCAAGATAGGGAAATGATATTTGTAGCACAAACTCTTGGTAGGCAGATGAACGTGTTTCGTTTAAAATGAAGGAAAAGCACGCGCTGGTTATCAGTGTGGACAAGGAGCAGCCTCGCCTTATGTACTTATTTACCGAATCCATCGATCATTGGAAGAGAATGGCTGAAAACGACCAACTATTTGAGTATATTATCAACCAATTGGAGCAGCTGGAAAGTTTCGGTCCTATTCCCGGAATCCTGTTTCCTATGCTGGAGGCATTTTTGCCGCTGTTGCCGTTGGTCGCTTTTGTACTGGCAAACTCAGTTGTATATGGGTTGTTTAAAGGGTTTTTATATGCTTGGATTGGTGCGGTTGTTGGAGCAATCAGTGTCTTTTTAATCATTCGGAGACTCGGAGATAAAAAATTTTTTCGGTTTATCACACGTCACCATCAAGTGCAGCGGGTGATGACTTGGGTGGAAGAGCATGGATTCGGTCCATTATTTTTGCTCATGTGTTTTCCGTTTTCTCCTTCTTCGATTATTAATATCGTTTCGGGTTTATCGAAAGTAAACAAACAGCAGTTCATTCTTGCCGTCTTATTAGGAAAGTCAGTTATGATTTTTACCATCGCCTTTGTAGGAAGCAGTATTGCATCTTTCGCTCAAAATCCGGTAAAAACGATTGTCGTAGGCGCCTGCATTTTGCTGTTTTGGGTACTTGGAAAATTCATAGAAAGACGGATTCATAAAAAGGCAGAACGTCAAGCGTACACAAGTGATTAAGTTTAATCCGGGACGGGTAAAATGTTGATAGAAAGAACACCTGGAGGATTAAACGATGAAAAAAAAATACCAAAGAGCAATTCGAACCATCTTGTTTGCTTTGCTGCTGGCTTTTGTATTCCGATCATTTATGTTCGCCAGTTATATCGTGGATGGTGAATCGATGGAACCGACACTATATGATGGCAATCTACTAATGGTCAATAAGGTTGTGTACGATTGGAAAGACATCGGAAGAAAGGACGTCATTGTCTTCCATGCGAATGAAAAAGAAGATTATGTGAAGCGCGTAATCGGGGTAGGCGGCGATGAGATAGAAGTCAAAGATGATCAGCTCTATGTTAACGGAGAGTTGGTGGATGAGCACTACTTGGATTCGCTGAGGCCGCATGATGGACTTCCGTTCACCGACGATTTTACATTGCAGCAAGTGACGGGACAGAAAAAAGTGCCTGAAGGAAAACTGTTTGTTATGGGAGATAATCGAAGAGACAGTTTGGACAGCCGTTATTTCGGCTTTGTGAATATTGAGACAGTCGTGGGGAAGGTGGACGTTCGGTACTGGCCATTCTCCCAAGTAGCGCTGCAATTTAATTGATGAAAGAAGCCGTCCTTAGAGACGGTTTTTTTAACGTTAAGCTCTACTTAAATCTTGGTGTTAATTTTGAGATCACAGAGATTGGATAGGGTGTTGGGGCTATTGTTTTTGTAAGACCCGGTGCCCGACGCCGGAAGTGAAAAATGGTAGAATGGAAGAAATGAACTAACGTAAAGGAGCGGGAAAGATATGGGGATGCGTTTATTGCTCGGACGTTCGGGAGCAGGTAAAAGTACGCGGTGTTTAGAAGAAATTGAAACAAAATTGAAAGCCGATCCCAAAGGGAATTCAATCATTTATATCGTTCCTGATCAAATGACATTTCAACAAGAATATGCCCTTTTGAAGCGTGAAGGAATCGAAGGGTCGATCCGTGCCCAGGTGTTCAGTTTTTCCCGTCTGGCCTGGAGAGTGCTTCAGGATACAGGTGGCGGCACGAAGAAATTCATTACCTCCACAGGGGTACAGATGATGCTCAGAAAAATTGTCGAAGAGCGGACCTCAGACTGGAGGGTTTTCCAAAAAGCGGTAGAAAAACAAGGGTTTATCGAACAATTGGAAGGCATAATTACAGAGTTCAAACGATACCGTATCACGCCGGAAGACCTCCATTTGCAAATGAATGCTCTTGACCAATTTGTGCATACGACAAGTCAGGAACAGGGGCTGAGGGATAAACTGGAGGACTTGTCTTATATTTATGACCGTCTCGTCGATGCATTAAGGGAACAGTACATAGATAGCGAAGATCAGTTGCAGCTGCTTGCGAGTAAGGTTCCTGAGGCTGCCTTTTTAGAAGGGGCTGATATTTATATCGATGGTTTCCATAGCTTTACACCGCAAGAGTATGAAGTCATTGAAGCCTTGCTGAAAAAAGTGAAGACGATCCACGTGACATTGACAACTGAAAAACCGGAGGATGGCCTCAATCCTGAGCTAGATTTGTTCCACGAAACAAAAGAGACGTATTTGAAGCTGCAAGAGCTGACCGAAGAAGCAGGAGAGACCATCGACGGAGTGGAAGTTCTCGATCATACGGAGGGTCGATTGGAAGGTCGTCCAGCCTTTCTACATCTGGAAAAATATTTTGATGAGCGTCCGGCTCCTCCCTATGAAGGAGAAGTTCCTATAAAAGTGGCGGAGGCCGTCCATCCTCGTGCTGAAATCGAGGGAGTTGCTCAAGAAATATTGAGGCTAGTCCGAGAAGAGGGGTATCGCTTCAAGGATATGGCCATTTTGATGAGGGAGCCCGAGGTTTACCATAGTCTGATTGAAACTTTATTTGATGATTACGATATCCCGGTCTTCATCGATGAGAAACGGACGATGCTCAACCATGCGATGATTGAGTTGATTCGTTCAGCTCTTGATGTGGTGGATGGAAATTTCAGGTATGATGCGGTCTTCCGTTTATTAAAGACAGGATTTATTCCAGCGACGGACAGGACTTATCCCCTGTCTGAGGACGCAATTGATGAGCTGGAGAATTATGTACTTGAGTATGGCATTCGTTCCAGAAGCCAGTGGTTTTCTGACAAAGAGTGGGTCTATCAACGTTTCCGTGGTTTCGAGCAGGCTTCTCAGACGGATGATGAGAAAGAAAAGCAGGACCGGATCAACGCTTATCGAAATCAGGTGCGCAAAGCATTGGAAGCATTCGATACGGATATGCGTGAGGCTGACACAATCGGGCAGCGGGCTGAGGTGATGTACGTCTGGCTTGAGCACCTGCGTGTGCCTCAGCGCTTAGAACAATGGCGCGAACGCTATGATGAAGCAGGGGAAATTGAACGTGGCCGTGAGCAGGAGCAGGTGTGGGATGCATTTCTTCAATTATTGGATGAAATCGTGGAAATGGCTGGTGAAGAAAGGATGTCCTTGCAGCTGTTCAGGAATACGATCGAAAGTGGTTTGGAATCACTTACGTTTGCCCACGTCCCGCCAAGCATGGACCATGTCATCGTAGGTAGCGTGGATCGCTCAAGAATTACAGGAATCAAAGCGGCGTTTCTATTAGGAGTGACGGATGGAATGTGGCCGATGAAACCACCGAGTGACGGGATGATTTCTGAACAAGAGCGGGCACTCCTTGCGGAACAAGGGCTGCTGCTTGCAGATGGAAGCAGCCGGCAGCTGCTCGATGATCGTTTTTACGTGTACCTGGCTTTGACGATGGCAAAGGATCATTTATGGGTTAGTTATCCGCTCAGTAATGAAGAAGGAAAGTCCAAAGTTCCCGCAACATTGATCCAGCGAATTGAAGAGCTTTTTCCTTATTGTGAGGACCACGTCTTATTGCAAGATCCTGATGATCTTCATGAAGCGACGAGGTTCATTACAAATCCTGTTAAAACAAGGTCTGCGCTCACTTCCCAGCTAGCTCGATACTTAAAAGGTTATCGTATGGAACCGGTCTGGTGGAGTGTGCTCAATTGGTACATCGATCAGGAAGAGTCATTCGGACTGACGAATCGAGTATTGCAAAGCTTATTCTATCAAAACAAGCCCGTCGATTTGTCAGAGAGAACAACTACGAAATTATTCGAGAAACAGCACAAAACTAGCGTGTCACGACTGGAAACCTATCACCGCTGTTCCTATCAATACTTTGCAAGACATAGCTTGAATCTGGAGGAGCGTAGAACATATAAGCTTGATGCACCGGACATTGGTCAGCTCTTTCATGAAGCTTTAAAACAAATCACCGAGTGGGTCCAGTCAGAAGGCCGTGATTTCGCTCAATTGAATCAAGGCGAAGCGAATCAATATGCGGAACGAGCCACGTACCAATTGGCTCCGATTTTACAAAACCAGATTTTGCACAGCTCTAATCGGTACAAATATATTCAAAAGAAACTCCAAAGTGTTATCGCTCGCGCGGCTTTTGTGTTGAGTGAGCAGGCGAGAAAAAGTCAATTCTCTCCTGTAGGATTAGAGCTCGGTTTTGGAACAGGTAAGGATGAAAAGCTGCCCGCATTGTCACTAAATCTGCCGAATGGTTATGAATTGATGCTTCGAGGGCGTATTGACCGGGTGGATAAAGCTTTAACGGAAGAGGATATGTTCTTACGAATTATCGATTACAAGTCGAGCGCTAAAGGATTAAGCCTGGTTGATGTGTATTATGGACTATCTCTGCAGATGCTTGCTTACCTTGATGTGGTTCTTTCCAATGCTGAACGCTGGCTGGGCTCAACAGCTTCACCAGCAGGAGTGTTGTATTTCCACGTCCACAATCCAATGATTTCTGGTAAACAGATGCTGGAGGATTCGCAGATTGAAGAGGAGATTTTTAAGAAATTTAAGATGCAAGGGCTGCTTCTCGAGAATGAGCGTATCGTCCAAATGATGGATACTGGTCTTGAGAAGGGACATAGTCAAATTATTCCGGCGGGCTTGAAGGCAAAAGGCGGCTTTTATAAAGGCTCACAAACAGCGGATGCCGAGCGTTTTCAGGAATTGAACCGTTACATTCGTCAGTTGATGAGCCAGGCAGGAACGAATATTACGGATGGAAAAGTAAAACTTGATCCATTCCAGCAGAAGCAGCAGGTAGCCTGCAACTTCTGTCCGTATCGTTCGGTCTGTCAATTCGATCCGAGTTTAGAAGAAAATGAGTATCGCAAGCTTCAAGAGATGAAAGACGAAGAAGTGCTGGAGAAAATTATTCAGAGAGAGGAGGATTCCGCATGGTAAGCTGGACAGAAGAACAACAGCGTGCGATTTATTCCCATGGTTCCAATATATTAGTAGCCGCCGCTGCCGGCTCAGGAAAAA
>NZ_JRNX01000746.1 GCF_000786645.1 Halobacillus sp. BBL2006 | reverse complement strand
AAAACCCGCCGCAGAGCCTGCAACGGGTTTCAATCTATTTAGATCGCTTGGTTGTATAATCTTTTTGAAATCAGCGTTTGAATAATCAGGAACAATCCTCCAACTGCCCAATATAACGGCAGAGCAGATGGCGTTGAAAAAGAAATAATTAAAATCATGATCGGAGACAAGAGCCCAATCAGCTTCATTTGCTTTTGCTGCTCTTCAGGTATTCCTATTAAGGAGACACGATACTGGATGAAATACATCACACCGGCAATAATCGCCATGGTCATATCCGTTTCTCCTAAATTGAACCATAGAAACGAGTGAGTGGCGATTTCCTCAGAACTCCGGATGGCGTAATAAACACCCATAAATATCGGCATTTGGATTACAATGGGCAGACAACCCATGTTCATCGGGTTAATGTTGTGCGTTTTGTAGATCTCCATCATTTCGGATTGAAGCTTTTGCTTTTCTTCCTGTGTCTTAGCCTCTTTCATCCGGCTTTGAATGTCATTCATCTCAGGCTTGACCGCTGCCATTTTCACACGCATATCCTGGCCGTTCTTATACGTCTTTAACATGAGCGGCATAAGCACAAAACGGACAGCCAACGTAATGACGATGATAGCAATCCCATAATTTTCGCCGAAAGCTTCAGCTACAATCTTAATCGCACTTACAAAAGGTTGGACAAAGTAATGATTGAAGAACCCCTGGTTACCTCCACCCTGTGCAGGTGAACACCCTGCTAAAGCCAGACTAAACAATACTACGATACTTACTAAACGTTTCAATTTACGTCCTCCTCTTTATTCGAATGATCTAGGCACGAATAAAGAGAAAGTGGTCGCCGTCTTTGGAATTTTCCTTCCTGCGAACCGTTCGTTGAAGCCAATGAATCATATCATTAACAAATTCGACGACGTCTCCAGACGCAGGCAATTCAATATCATGCCTACTTGAAACGATATGCCGGGAGGTCATCCAATTCGATGTATCTGCCACCGTATGCGTCCAGATGGTTTCCAGCGCAATACGAACTAACAGACTTATATAGATAGACAGAAACAGTAAGTCATATGATCCATCTAACATTTCTAGTAGTATATTCATGATTAATCTCTTTTCTAAAAAGTTCTTTGTTGTCTATACGAGTAACGATACTAAAAGTTTCGAAAAAATTCAAGATATTATTACTTAGTGTGGAGACGTGCGTTAGACATGAAAGCATAAGCGAAGGTCTGCACTTCGGAACCGGATATTGTTTAGTGTGGAAGCGACTGGTCAGCGACGTACGGACTGGACACAGGATGT
>NZ_JRNX01000745.1 GCF_000786645.1 Halobacillus sp. BBL2006 | reverse complement strand
ACGACCCCTGCACCTGCTTGAATGTAAAGGTGCTCATTCATCAATGTCATCGTCCGGATTGTGATACAGGAATCGATGTTGCCATCAAAACCTAAATATAAAATACCTCCTCCATAAAGATTACGGGGTGTAGGTTCTAATTCGCTTAAAATTTGCATCGCTCGTACCTTAGGAGCTCCTGACAGCGTTCCTGCTGGAAACGCTGAAATAAGTGCATCGATTGGAGAGATGTCTCTTTTCAGCTCTCCGGTCACTTTACTGATGATGTGCATTACTTTTGAAAAACGCCCGATCGTTAAATATTCACTCACATCGACCGATCCGTATTCGGACACCCGGCCAATGTCGTTACGTGCGAGGTCCACGAGCATTCGGTGTTCGGCCAGCTCTTTTTCATCAGCTAGAAGCTCTTCCGCTAACGCGTCATCTTCTTCCTGGGTCTTGCCGCGCTTTCTCGTTCCGGCGATGGGATGGATTTCAAGTTTCCCGTCTCTCACTTCGAGTAAACGTTCCGGGGAACTCCCGATCACTTCCAGTTCATTCATTTTTAAATAAAACATGTAGGGGGATGGATTGACTTTCCTTAATACACGGTACAATTCGAAGCCGCTTCGCTTCGTTTTAGTGTGAAAACGTTGAGACAAAACAGCCTGGAAAACATCACCAGCAAGGATATACTCCTTGATTTTCTCTACGTCCTCTTTGAATTGGT
>NZ_JRNX01000744.1 GCF_000786645.1 Halobacillus sp. BBL2006 | reverse complement strand
GAAGTATTTTAAGAAAAATGCCTTTCAACCAGATCGGGATGAAGCTTATATTAACCTTGTAAGCAATCAAAACCAGACGGATCATATTGTGATGAAGGCGGAAACAAGTGATTTAGTCGATCGATTGAAGCGGGCTGTGGAACTTAGGGATTTGCCGGGAATGGCGGATGTCGATTCATCATTGCTGTGGTTTTGTGAACAAATCAAAAATCATGTAACCGTGGCGCTTTCCGGAGAGTGCGCCGATGAAATATTCGGGGGATATCCATGGTACTACCGGAAAGAAGACCAGGAGAGAAAAGGTTTCCCTTGGATTCGTTCCTTAGATGAGCGTGTTTCACTTGTGAGAAATGATCTCAAGCATCTTGATATTGAGTCATATATGCTTCGCCGATATCAAGAAACTGTAGATGAAGCACCTCTCTTAACAGGGGAAGACGAAGCTGCGAGCAAGCATAGGCAGATGCTCTACCTCAATATGAATTGGTTCATGCAAACTTTATTAGAACGTAAAGACAGGATGAGTATGGGAGCGAGTCTTGAGGTCCGCGTGCCGTTTAGTGATCACCGTATTGTCGAATATGCATGGAATATCCCCTGGAGCATGAAGCATCATAATAATCAGGAAAAAGGGTTGCTTCGTCAAGCGTTACGGGGAGTGTTACCTGATAAAGTATTGTTCAGGAAAAAGAATCCTTATCCGAAGACGTTCCATCCAGACTATACGAAAGCTGTTTGTACATGGATGAATGATATTTTGTCAGATGCGAATGCGCCACTTTTCGATTTGTTTGATCGCGAGCGAATCAGGAAGTTGAATGACTCAGAAGGGAAGTCGATTGATACCCCCTGGTTCGGTCAATTGATGACAGGTCCTCAATTAATTGCTCATTTATGTCAGATCAATTACTGGCTAAAAACATATCGTGTTCGTTTGTAGTATAAATACCGTTCCTATGAGGGACGGTATTTTTTATGATTCGATTAATTACTAAATGGAATGTATGGCAACGGTTATTAAACAAACGTGCAGGATTGTGAAAGACTTGATTCCGAGATATGTGTCGGATCCGTCGCAGGTATGTGGTGAAGGAGGTCGGTGAAATAGCTCGCTTTCCGTGGGCGTACGGTGAGCCTCCTCAGGCTGCGCCTTCCGGGGTCTCTCCCTGTCCTCTGATCCCACAGGAGTCTCGCCATTTCCACGACCTCCTTTCGAAAAATGAAAGACGGAACAGGGATCTTATATCAATAAAAATACTCTTCAAGTATTGATATAACAGTGTTAACGCACCATTCACATGAAGACGGAATTTTTTTACGTAAGGATCCGTTAGCCATAAATCAAGCAGGGAGGGATGGAAAACAGTGAGACTCCTGCGGGATGAGCAGACTCGACGAGACCCCGGAGGACGGAGTGAGGCCACTGAAAAACTAACTTAATTTCAAAATTTACTGACGGAGTATCCATATACGGATACTAAAAAGGTAGAAGAAACCTAAATGTAGTAGGTGAACTTCTACCTTTCTGTTAATAC
>NZ_JRNX01000743.1 GCF_000786645.1 Halobacillus sp. BBL2006 | reverse complement strand
AAACATAAAAGAGCTTGTTGATAAATCTGGCACCATAAATGGAATGATGTATGACAATGGTTACGAACCCGCACGATTAAATAAGAAGAAGCGTGCAAAGAAGCCTGAGGCTAAGGCTTTCGTTGCAGCCACAAGTGAATTTGATCGTTCCCACCCTTATTATGGAGTTTCTTTTGCATTTACTGGTAAATTAAATACTATGAAAAGAGAGGAAGCCATTCAGAAAGTCGTAGATCATGGTGGTGATTGGCATGCTGACATTACATCTTCAACCAATTATGTCGTCGTAGGACGTAAAGCATATGAAGACTATTTAAATGGGAAGAAGAGCAGTAAATTAGAAAAGTTAGAGATGTTGTTGAGTCAGGGACATTCCATTGAAATCATTACTGAAACCGACTTTATTGAACATTTGTAAGGCTCTCCATCAAGGGCGAGCCTTTTTTACAATACCAAACGTAGGAAACGCCGGTCTTTTAACAGTTCTGGATGGATTGCTTTTGCACTTCCATTAAAATCCCCTAAATTGACACCCGCCCCGAAGTAATACGCCTGCCATACAATTTTTGTACAGTATTGCTGATGAGAAGCTGTCACTAAAGGGGGCATGATTCGATAATCTGCATTGCTATAGTCATTATAAAGATTTTGAACATAGTCCCCAGCAGAGATGCCGATTTCTGGTGATCGTGGCCTATAAATTTTGATAGAACGAAATTTTTGGTAGTAATTAAAAACATTATCTTTAGTCAACCCAGCAGGTATAGAATGGACGACTTCTTTTTGGTGATTAACAATACCCACATGACCTATGAATTTAGATTCCCTTTTCCCTATTGGAGAGAACAACAAATCTCCAGGTTGTATAAGGATTGAGCTGCCAGGATATGTGGAAGAGTTTTTCTGAATTACAGGCGCTTGAGCTCTTTTTGGACGGAACAAATAAACGAGAATGCTTAGTGAGGTCGCTGAAAAAGTTAGTATTAAAGATTTTCTGTGCATAATTTCCCTCGCTTTTTTCTATTGTGACAGTAGCGCTTTTAAAATCATCGTAATGGAGATCACTTCAAAAAACAACTAGGAGGTTTATGATGGAAGTTCTCTAAGCACAATATGATTATATAAAAACTACAAGAGAGCTGCTGTTTAATCTTTGTGAAGAGGTTGCACCAGAGGATTACATAAAAGAAATCAACGGATTTGGGTGGAGCTCCATACGGAACTTGCATGTCCACGTTGCAGAGTGCTACCAAGTTTGGGTGTGGAAGTTTGGGTTTAAAGAACATATAGACATTCTAGAACCGAATTCTCTTCAAACCGTAAAGGATATGAGGCAAGCTTGCAGTGAAGTAGATCTGCTAGTGGGAAAGTTTTTTATATAAATTTCGAAAAAACCTTTTCATACGATTGTTGTTCCAGTCCCATGGCAGGAAAAAGAGCAATCTTTAACTGTATTGTGGCTGTATACCCATACGACGACACACGAGTTTCATCATAAAGGACATTTGGTCTCGATGGCTCGACAACTGGGATATCAACCTACAGATACAGACCTTATCTATTGAAAATGGTTCTGAATATTATTATGTAAAGTAGAATGTTAGGTGCGAAAATTGGTATCATGAGAAGAGTCGAATTGATATCCAATTTTTAGTCAACTGAGGTGGAGCAATGGAATATAGAAAAATAGTTGTTTCAATGGTACTCCTACATATCATTATTTTAATGGGCATCTTTGGGTATATGCTAATCGAGGGACTGGACTTCTTTGATTCTTTGTGGCTGACGATTGTATCGGTCTTAACAATTGGTTACGGAGATATTTCCCCAGAAACGATCGGCGGAAAACTGCTCACGTTATTCCTAATTCCGAGTGCCATTGGTTTGACAACCTATATGCTAGCACAGCTTGCAGGAGCGATTATTGGAGGCAAACTCTCTAGTGAAGTGAGGAAAAAAAGAATGAGTTTAAAAATACAAGATCTTCATCAACATATCATTTTATGTGGATACGGCAGGGTTGGACAGCAGGTCTTTCAACAATTACGAAATGATAAACAGCCATTGGTCATTATCGAAATGGATGAAGAAGTGATTGATCATATACCAGAAGATACTTTATATATAAAAGGGAATGCAACCGAAGATAGAGTCCTACTTCAGTCTGGAATTGATCGGGCAAAAGGTGTCATTGTGACATTGCCTGATGATGCAGATAATGTATTTATAACGTTAACCGTAAAAGGTATGAATTCTGACATTTATACAGTCGTTAGAGCTGAGAGAGACTTTTCAGAAGAAAAGCTGT
>NZ_JRNX01000742.1 GCF_000786645.1 Halobacillus sp. BBL2006 | reverse complement strand
GAATGGATGTCCACTGCACAGCACTTTGGTCTTCCTACTAGATTGTTAGATTGGTCACAAAGTCCATTATCCGCATTGTTCTTTGCAGTGGAGAATACAAGTTTTGAATATGAAGAAGGTAGTAATGATTGTGCTGTAGTTTGGTGTTTGAACCCAAACGCTTTGAACGAAAGGTCTAGATTTATCGAAGACTTCAACATACTTCCGAATATTATTGAACAAAACGAAACTTTGCATAATAAATTAAAAGAAAAGTATGGAGTTGGCGTTATACTCCCTGATGAAATACCTCCTATAGCTATAATTTGTCCAAGTAATAACAGTCGGATATATGCTCAAAGAGGTGTTTTTACTTTGTTCCCATTACGTTCTCTTCCTCTTGAAGAACAAAGTTTTGCTGGGGACATTCTTGTTAAAATAAAGATTAATAAGAATCTAAAACAAGAATTGAAGAGGCAGCTGTTTGATATAGGTATAAGTTACTCTAGCATATATCCTGAACTAGAATTTATTAGTAAAGATATTAAGTCTGAATACTTAATGAACTGAGGAGGAGTACAATGGAACATGAGGGCAGGAAAGTATTTTCTACGCCAGATAGTAAGAGTCTAAAAAGTATTTGTGATGAGATTGATGCAGCTTTACATGGTGGAGCAGGCATAAACTTGGACCCCGAATATCAAAGGGAATATAAATTCACAGTGGAGGAAGAAAGTTTACTCATAGAATCTATAATAATGGGGATACCTATTCCAACAATTTATTTGTCCTCTGACACTCGAAAGGTTCCGTACATTGCTAATGTAATCGATGGTCAGCATAGATTACGGGCAGTTTATAGATTTATTAACAACGAGTTTTCATTAAAAGGTCTAGAAATCTTAAAAAATTTGAATGAAAAGTCTTTTAATCAATTAGATGGTGAGATGCAAAACTCATTACTTCACCAATCAAGATTAAATTTTGAAAATATTCACGTTCAAGACAACCCAATCGTTGAAATTGAGATTTTTAAAAGGTACAACAAGGGAACTCACCCACTAAGTAGACAAGAATTTAGAAATGCTATTTATGTATGCGAGTTTAACCTTTGGCTAAACACTGTAATAAAGGGCTATTTTGAAGACCCAGTCTTTAACGATATATATAACATTTCTAAGAAAAGATATGCTGATAAAACGGTTCATGAGTCTATTAGTGTTATGTTGTCGATTTTAAAATTTGGTCTAAATATCGGTTTTAGTACTTCACCTGTCTATGCTGACCATCTTATGGACTATGCTGTAAGACAGGAAGACCAAAATCTACTCATAGAAGAAACTAAAGAAGTTTTAGATAAAACGAATGAATTTTTAAAGAAAGTTTATAATGATTTAAATGTAAAGTACCCATTCTCTAAAGAAATATATGGAATAGAAAGTAGGAACTATAAGTTACAAACCCCTATACTAATGTTAGTATCGGGTTTCTTGAAGTACTTGTTTGATAATGAAATAGATGTGGTTGATGATGAAAAATTTAGTGGCGTAATGAACACCATAAAAAGTGTATTATCTACATCATATTTAGAAGAGGATTTTAAGGGCTCTAACACTAGACCATCCATTCTAAGAGATACATTAAACGATATGATTAAAGAATATGAATTGAATTTTCTTTAAAGATTATCTAAGACTAGAAAATATTATGTATAAAAAGACCACTGTACAGAATGTAAAGTGGTCTTTTTTGCTATCATTCTTTGAAACGTTTTAGTACTTATTGGGAATGTGCAACAGACCAAATATCCTTAAAAAAGCTCAAAATACTATCATGAGAGGTATAAAATAGCTGTTTTTCTTTGTTTTAAATCAGTTTAAATCCAATATCTCCATTACTGTGTAGGTGGTTAACCAAAAAAAGAATTTGCTAGGATAAAAGCATTCTAGAAAAAAATATCGGATTAGTACTAAGCCACCATAATGGAGTTGATATACAGAATAATGGCTATCGAGCTAAAAAGGAACATATTTAGGTAACTTATCTTATTTATGTTTATGTAAGCCTTCAAGTACATCTAGCCACACAGTGATGGTGTAAATTTTTACGATACGAGGCGAATTTTTTGAGTTCAACAGAAGGTTATATTCCAACCTTTTCAAGTGTTTTTATAGCTTTACTCGAAAGTAATTTCGAGAAGGGTTATTAAAATTTATCATTATAAAAGTTCGATTTATTTCAAGACTTTATCAAACAATAGAAATTAAGATTCGAAATTATAAGCGGCTTAAACTAATGTACATAGCAGGTGGAGGTAGAAAATAATGTTTGTCTCATACACTGATGCTTCCGTGAAAAAAGGGATTGCTGTACTTTCGTTCGTAATATATTTCAAGGACGCTAAAGTAATTCGAAAGAGAATTATAGTCAAAGAGTCAAATAATCATATTGCAGAGGCTTATGCAATATCTGAGTTACTTTCATTTCTAAGTTACTATGATATTAAGAATGGGTTATTGTTAATCGATTGCAACGTAGTAAAAGAGATGATAAAGCGCAAAAGAGGTAAGTTATATCCTCATATTCCGAAACATATAAATTACACCTTACAGAAGCTAAATATGAGGTCTCAATTAATCCTTAGAGACCTTAACATTGCACATGAGATTTGCAGTAAGAATGGTTTTAAAAGGTCTACTGCGTTATCTACTGTAAATTGGCTTAAAGAGGTTATTATTGATTCAGATTACTATATACAATTTTCTGTATATGAAGAATACAAACAATTAGTAAATAAGGCTTCATTAAAATTCCATGATGTACTTAGGCAGTTAAACAAATTAGTTAAAAATGCAAACTTAGTACATGAAGAGGGTGACACCAAGCTATTTGAGAACAATAATGTTGGAATTACCTTACATAAAGACACTGTTGTGAAAGTAACAGACCTAAAATGTAATGAATGATACCAATAGCACATAAAAAGCAGGACCAGTGCTTTAGAGAGGAGTAATCAAATGTTTACTGGAAAAAAAAGTAGAAAAGAAACCCATA
>NZ_JRNX01000741.1 GCF_000786645.1 Halobacillus sp. BBL2006 | reverse complement strand
CCATCTTTTATCATCAAGCGGTTAACAGAAGAAGCGAATAAGCCAGAAAATCATAAATACTCTCCCTATGGGGGCTGTCAGGAATTCAGAGAAGCAGTTGCTTCCTTTTATCAAAAAAACTATCAAGTCGATCTGAATCCTGATACAGAGGTTCTGACGCTAATCGGTTCAAAAGAAGGGATAGCTCACCTGATACATGCGGTGATTAACCCTGGTGATGGGGTACTGCTTCCGGATCCTGGTTATCCTGTTTATCAATCCGCTGTTCATTTGGCACACGGTCATAGTGTTCCTTTTCCTTTGAATGAAACAAAAGGCTACGTGCCTGATTTCGAGAAAATCCCCGTTCATGATTTAGAACGGGCCAAGCTGATGTTATTAAACTATCCGAATAACCCTACTGGAGCGACAGTCGAGCTGGATACGTTCATAGAGGCTGTAGAATTTGCGAAAAACAATCAACTTTGTATTGCTCATGATGCGGCCTATGATTTAGTCACATTCCGAGGCTATGAATCTCCAAGTCTCTTACAAGTGCCTGGTGCCAAGGAGATTGGGGTGGAGTTCGGATCATTATCCAAGAGCTTCAATATGACGGGGTGGAGAATCGGATATGTCGTTGGGAATAAAGAGCTTATTCGTTCGTTAACCATCGTCAAAAGTAATACGGATACAAGCCAGTTTCTAGCGATTCAGAAAGCGGGAGCAACAGCACTCACCAGTGATTTCACCTCTGTCAATCAGAATAATGAGATCTATCAGAAGCGGATGGAATTCGTTCTTTCTGCGTTACAAGAGTTAGGGATGGAAGCAGAGAGAACGAAAGGGACCTTTTTTCTATGGGCGAAAGTTCCGGCAGGATATACGTCGCAAGGCTTTGCTGAATTCGTCCTCGAAAAAGCTGGAGTCATCCTGACGCCTGGGACAGCCTTCGGACAGAGAGGGGAAGGCTATATTCGGATCTCTTTATCTGTTCCGACAACAAGATTAAATGAAGCGGTGGATCGAATGAAAAATATGAAGAGGGGAGGGGCTACCTCATGAGTCGACTTACAAGTGCCCAGGCCATCGTTGAATGCCTTCGGCTTGAAGGCATTTCGAAAGTATTTTGTGTACCGGGGGAGAGTTATCTTCCTGTGATGGATGCGATCAGAGACGAACCGGACATGGAGCTGATTTCAGCAAGACATGAAGGGGGCGCATCCTTTATGGCGGAAGGGTTTGCTAAAGCAAGCGGGAAACCTGGCGTCGTCATGGCAACCCGTGGGGTAGGTGCATCCAACCTGACGATCGGTGTGCATACCGCTTATCAGGACTCCACTCCCTTAGTTGTTTTATTAGGACAAGTCCACAGCAGTTTTAGTGGGCGCGAGGGGTTTCAAGAGGTGGACTTAGAAGCATTCTTCCGGCCAATTGCGAAGTGGGTAGCTGAAATTCGCGAACCGCCGCGTGTGCCGGAACTTGTGCAGCGTGCCTTGAGAATTGCTCAGACCGGCCGTCCTGGCCCTGTCGTTTTATCTTTGCCTGAGGATGTTTTGAAAAAAGAAGCCGAGATGGAATTTGGCCCGACAGCCAGCAGGCCAAAGCCAAGACCATCATTTCAAGAACTATTTAAAGTGGAAGCACTGTTAGGTGAAGCACACCGCCCATTGATTGTCGCTGGTGGTGGTGTCAAAAATGCAGGAGCGGAAGCGGCTCTTCAGAACTTCGCGGAGAAATACAATCTTCCAGTGATGGCTGCCTTTCGCAGGCATGATGTGTTTCCGAACGATCACCAGCTGTATGTCGGACATTTGGGGCTGGGGATGCGGACGGATCTTTTACAATCGGTAAAAGAAGCCGACACCATCCTTGCGATTGGGACAAGACTGTCAGAAGTAACAACTCAGGATTATTCGATTCTTTCCAAAGAGCAGACGCTCGTTCATATAGATATCGACTATGAAACATTAGGAAAAGTGTACGCTCCAAAAGTAGGGATTGTGGCTGATGCCAGAGAGGCACTGGGAGCCCTCTTAACATTGAAGGTTAAGCCAAAGTGGGAAGCCTGGGCTGAGAAGCGAAGACAGGTCTATAGGAAATCATTAGCCGAAAACAATACCGTCAACAAACAATTTATTTCAATTCTTCAGAAGCACTTGCCTTCTGACGCCATCCTTACGAATGATGCCGGAAATTTT
>NZ_JRNX01000740.1 GCF_000786645.1 Halobacillus sp. BBL2006 | reverse complement strand
TTCTGACCATGACAGCGAATTCCCTGATACTCGCATGACTACCTGCAGGAATATGACACTGACCATGACGGTCGAAAGAATAACGAGCAATACTTCTTCCAGTCGTCTATCGATCGCTCGAATGATGTTCATATTTTCACCTCTACTGACCCTCTTTTTAATAAGAAAAGCATAAGCGCAAAGCTCACCCCGACAAGTTTAACCTCCGGCATGAATGCCAGATTAACGGCTTAAGACCTTGAGATTCCTAGACATACGACATGCGCTGAAGCTAAACAATTAACGTCTCTTTTTCTTAATCCAGATGGAGCAATACGCTGTGGAAAGATCCACAACGTATCCCTCTCAAACTATGAAACTACTTACTTCTGTGCTTTTTCTACTTCTTCATAAATTTTATCTACAGTTTCTTCACCGATCTTGCTCTTGTACTCTTCGATAACAGGTTGTACGGCATCAACCATTTCCTGGCGAGCTTCTGGTGTAATTTCTGTGTACGTCATACCTTCTTCTTGAAGTTGTTTCAGATATTTTTCATTTGCTTCACGGTTCAATTTCTTCTCATACTTACCAGCTTCTACAGCTGCGTCTTTAACAATCTTCTGTTGTTCTTCAGACAAACCATCATAGAAGGATTTGCTCATCAAGAATACGAATGGGCTGTAGATGTGGTGCGTGTTAGAAACATAATCTTGTACTTCATAGAACTTTTGCAGGTAGATCGTTGCATAAGGGTTTTCCTGACCGTCAACTGTACCTTGTTGAAGCGCTGTGAAAAGCTCAGTAAAGGCCATTGGCGTAGGGTTTGCACCTAGTGCTTTAAAGGCATCCAAGTGAAGATCGTTTTCCATTGTACGGATTTTCAAACCTTCGAAATCTTCTACTGTCGCTACTTCGTGTTTACTGTTTGTAAGGTCACGGAATCCATTCTCCCAGTAAGAAAGACCTACAAGATTTTGCTCTTCAAGCTTATCTAGAAGTCCTTGTGCTGTATCCCCTGCAAGAACTTTATCGGCTACTTCTTCATTCGGGAAAAGGAACGGAATATCAAAAACGCTGAATTCTGGAACAAAGTTAGCTAGTGGAGCTGTAGACGGAATTGTAACTTCCTGTGTACCAAGCTGAAGGGCTTCCGTCATTGTACGGTCATCACCTAGTTGACCACTGTGGTACGTTTCTACTTTAATTGCGCCGTCTGTTTTTTCTTCAACGATTTCTTTAAACTTCAATAGACCTTTGTATTGTGGGTGGTCACTGTTAAGACCGATACCTGCTTTAATCGTTTTCACTTCACCGTCTCCACCTGAAGCGCTTTCACTTCCTTCACCACTGCTGGAGTCTGAGCCGCCTCCACAAGCTGCAAGAACGGTGATCAAAAGAACAGAACAAATCAATGCGATAAATTTTTTCATCTTTACATTCTCCTTTTTATTTAAATTATTTTTTAACAACTTCATGACCGCCAAATTCATTTCGTAACGCTGCGACCACTTTTCCTGAGAATGTGTCATTCTCTTGCGATCGATAGCGTGTCATCAGTGACATCGTGATTACGGGAGCTGAGGTCTCAAGCTCCAATGCTGTTTCAACGGTCCACTTTCCTTCTCCGGAAGAATTCATGACACCGCGAATTTCGTCGAGCTGTGCATCTTTGGAGAAAGCGTTCTCCATTAATTCAATCAAC
>NZ_JRNX01000739.1 GCF_000786645.1 Halobacillus sp. BBL2006 | reverse complement strand
TCAACAAAAAAAATAATTTAATAGGTTTAAAAACTATGAATGTTGGTTATATATAGTAACGTAAGACTTTCTCGTATTCCCCCTGTTTAAGCAGAGCGAACGTTCGCTTTGCTTTTTTTTTGCGATAAATTCCTCAAACAGCTTATTTTCATCGTTCCTATCCTTTCGGTTATGATAAATAAAAAGACAAGAGAGTTTGGAGGAATCTAATTTGAACCGTTTCGATGAAGTCATTACAAGAAAAGGTACAAGGTCCGTGAAATGGGACATGGCCGAACAACTATATCAAGATAAAGAAGTGCTGCCAATGTGGGTGGCTGACATGGATTTTACAACTCCAGAAGCAGTAACCGAAGCATTGAAAGAGCGAGTCGATCACGGAATCTTTGGATACACTATAGCCGATGATCTCGTCAAAGAACAGATTGCCGATTGGCTGCAGACCCGACATAAATGGGAGATTGATACAGATTGGATTTCCTACAGCCCTGGAGTCATTCCTACCCTTCACATGATTATTCAATCACTTACGGAAATAGGAGATCATATCCTGATTCAAACACCCGTTTACCCGCCATTCTACAGTGTCGTTAAAAGTCATGGAAGGCATGTAGTGAAGAATCCACTCAAATTGAATGGGGAGCAATACGACATTGATTTTGACGACTTTGAGAAGAAAATCCAAGAGAATCAAGTCTCCATGTTCATCTTATGCAATCCTCACAACCCTGTAGGAAGAGTATGGACCAAAAAAGAATTAGAAAGAATGAGTGAGATTTGTCTCAAGCATGGGGTGAAAATAGTGGCCGATGAAATTCATGCAGATTTAGTTTTAGGATCTCATCAACACACTCCAATCGCTTCATTGTCAGAAGAAACGAACCAGAACACAATTACTTGTCTTTCTCCAACGAAGACATTCAATTTAGCCGGTTTACAAGTATCCTATGTACTTACCGCTAATAAAAAACTGAAAAAACCTTTAGATAAACAATTCAATAATCAAGGAATGTTCATGTTGAATACCTTGGGAATCACAGCTCTGGAAGCTGCCTATAAACATGGAGCAGATTGGCTGGACGAATTAAGAACCATACTGGAATTCAATCGTGACTATGTCATCGAACGTTTTCATAATAAAACCGACGTTATTAAGGTTATTCCTAATGAGGGAACGTACCTCGTTTGGCTCGATTGCAGGAAACTAAATTTAACTCAAAAAGAACTTAAATCCTTTATGCAGAAACAGGCAAAAGTAGGACTGAATGATGGCGCTTCCTTTGGTGACGAAGGAGAAGGATTTATGCGTATGAATATCGCTGCCCCTCACACCATTGTGAAAGAAGGCGTGGACAGAATCATTCAAGCTGTAAAAATTAAACAGTCGTGAGAATCCTGATCACAACAAGTTCAGTACATCAATGAATACTAAAAAAGTCTCCTCTTTGGGAGACTTTTTTTATCCGCTTTTCTCTTGTTTTTTATCTGGTTCT
>NZ_JRNX01000076.1 GCF_000786645.1 Halobacillus sp. BBL2006 | reverse complement strand
GGGTCGATGCCGTGTTGTCTCGCTTAACGGATGTTATGTTCGCTTTTCCTGACATTTTGCTTGCTCTTGTCATCATGGCGATTTTAGGACCGAGCTTGACGAACTTAATGATTGCCGTCGGGATCGTTTACACACCGATTTTTGCCCGAATCGCACGGGGATCTGTTTTATCTAATAAAAACTCACTATATATAGAAGCGGCACAGTCCATGGGTGTCAGCAACTTGAAAATTATGTGGAAGCATATCATTCCGAACAGCATGGCTCCGCTCATTGTCCAGGTGACGCTATCGTTTGCGTTTGCCATTCTAGCCGAAGCGGCCCTTAGCTTTCTTGGATTAGGTGTTTCTCCTGATACACCGTCCTGGGGCATCATGCTCAGTGAAGGAAAGGACTGGATGGAATCCGCCTGGTGGATCGCTGTCTTCCCGGGAATTGCGATTACACTTGCCGTCTTCAGCTTCAACGTTATGGGAGATGGACTACGTGACGCGCTGGATCCTCGCCTGAAAAATGAGTCAGCGTAAGAAAAGGAGAGATTCGATGTCTGATTACATTATGGAAGTTAACGATTTGAAGACCCATTTTCACACGAAAAAAGGAGTCGTCAAAGCCGTTGACGGAGTCAGTCTCAAAGTGAAGAAGGGAGAAATTCTCGCAGTTGTCGGTGAATCTGGCTGCGGGAAGAGTGTAACGTCCCAATCGATTATGCGTCTTGTCGGAGAGAAAAAGAGTGAAGAGGTCACAGGCGAAGTTCTGTACCACGGGCAGGACTTGTTGAAAAAGTCGAGCCTTGAGATGCAGAAGATCCGTGGGAAGGACCTCTCGATGGTATTCCAGGACCCGATGACGTCTTTGAACCCGGCATATACGGTCGGCACCCAAATCGCTGAAATGCCGATCATTCACGAGAAGAAGGATAAGAAGTCCGCCTGGAAGCGTGCGGTAGAGATGTTGACGAAGGTCGGCATCCCTTCTCCTGCAAAAAGGGCCGAACAGTATCCTCACCACTTCAGTGGCGGAATGCGTCAACGTGGAGTTATTGCTATGTCGCTCGCTTGTGATCCGGATTTGATCATTGCAGATGAGCCTACGACAGCGCTTGACGTCACCATTCAGGCCCAAGTCTTGGATATTTTACGCGGGTTGAGAGATGAGACCGGAACCGCAATTGTTCTCATCACACACGACTTAGGTGTTGTCGCTGAACTTTGTGATAAGGTAGCCGTTATGTACGCAGGAAAGATTGTCGAAGAAGGTACAGTGGAGGATATTTTCGATCGTCCGAAGCACCCCTACACACAAGGGTTACTGAATTCGGTTCCGCGCCCAGGGAAAAGAGAGCGTCTCCAGCCGATTGAGGGACAGCCGCCCAACCTGCACGATCTTCCTAAAGGGTGCCGTTTCGCAGAGCGCTGTCCGTTTGTAATGGATCAATGCTTAGAGAAACAGCCGGAGCTAATCGCTTCAGAGTCGGAACAACATACAGTGGCATGCTGGCTAGAAGAGGAGGATAACAACGATGGCAACGGAAGAAATCGTACGCGTCGACGGGTTGAAGAAGTACTTTGATATTTCCAATGGATTGTTTAGAAAAAAGAGCACGGTCAAAGCCGTAGATGACATTAGTTTTTCTGTCCATAAAGGGGAAACTCTCGGAATTGTCGGAGAATCCGGTTGCGGAAAATCAACAACTGGCCGTCTGTTGATGCGTTTATTAGATGCGACTGATGGTTCGATTTATTTCGAAGGGGAAAACATTCTCAAATGGGATAAAAAAGAATTGAAGAAACGCCGACGTGATTTTCAGATGATCTTTCAGGATCCATTTGCTTCCTTGAATCCGAGAATGGCGGTGGAAGATATCATCGAAGAGCCATTGATGACGATCGGCATGCCGAAAAAAGAGCGCAAGGAAAGGGTTTATCAGCTGCTAAAGGATGTTGGTATCCCTGAAAGCTATAAGGATCGGTACCCACACGAATTTTCTGGTGGACAGCGTCAGCGGATCGGAATCGCGCGTGCTCTTGCGTTGAAGCCTAAGTTTATCGTCGCTGACGAACCTGTGGCTGCCCTCGACGTATCTATTCAGGCACAGATCATCAACCTCTTAATGGATTTGCAAGAGGAGTACAATTTCACATACTTATTCATCGCTCATGACTTGAGTGTCGTGCAGTATATTAGTGACCGGGTCGGCGTGATGTATCTCGGGCAGATGATGGAGCTGTCAGAAAGTGATGAGCTATATGACAACCCGCTTCATCCCTATACCCAGGCATTGTTATCTTCCATTCCCGTGCCTGATATCCATGCGAAAAGAGAAAAGATCCCGTTGGAAGGGGAAGTACCAAGTCCGGATAATCCACCGTCCGGGTGTCGTTTTCATACACGGTGCCCGATTGCTACCGAACGATGCAAGCGGGAGGTTCCGGAATTCAGAGAAATAAAAAATGGTCATTATGTGGCCTGTCATGAGGTGTAATCTATGAAGCTTAATACGTTTTCCATCATTGCGCGGTGCCCGGAAACCGGGAACTTCGGAGGTGCGGTAGCCACCTGCTTTCCTGGGGTGGGCGCACATTCTCCTCACATTGAACCGAATGTCGGTGCTGTCGTTACTCAAGGATGGGTGAATCCTCCCCTTGGTCAAGAAGGACTTGATCACTTGAAGCAGGGCCGTACGGCGAATGAGACGTTGAACCATCTTTTGCTGGATGACCCAGGTAAAGAACTGCGTCAGGTTGCTGTCATGGATTCCTACGGAAATTGTGCCGCCTATACGGGAGTTGAAAATGATGGGTACAAAGGACATCATATCGGTGACCAATATTCAATCCAAGGGAATTTACTAACAGGACCTGAGGTTATCGATGATATGGCTGAGGCATTTGAAAATTCTTCAGGACCATTAGCGGATCGTTTACTTCTAGCCTTAGAAGCAGCAGACGCAGCAGGTGGGGATGTCAGAGGGAAACAGTCGTCAGCCATTAAAGTTGTCGCTGTCGATCAATATCCATTTGTTGATTTTCGAGTCGATGACCATGAAGAACCTGTGAGGGAACTTCGACGAATTTATGAGAAGAACAAGTCTGTCTTAATCGAGCGCTATTACGAGTGGATTGATGCGGTGAAGGAAGGCACCGTCTTTTGAAGATTTTGTTTTTTGAGTAAATTCTTCTATAGTAGATGATGAGGTGGGACGATGAGAACAGAATTATTGAACCAGTTGAAAAATCAATTCTACCAGGATCAAATCTATTTAATCGATAAAGATTCTAGAAAGGCGATTTCAGGAAGGGAAAATTTTATCAACGTGACGAGCTGGATTGATATGTGCCTGGCCAGTCAGGAATCGATCATTCATATTTCACCAACAATGCGAGCCTTCCAATATGAAGAGATCATCGTCGTTCTTGCAGGTTCAAAAAGCTATAACGAGAGAGAAGCGTATGACTATTTCCATCAATATGAGCCTTGGTTGAAGCTGCTCATGAATTACATGAAAGATCAGGAGAAGCAGAATTCCCTTGATCTATTGATGGACGTCGCTCATACGCTTGCTTCTCGTATGTACGAAGACAATATATTGGAGATCATCATCGAATCTGTCGTCGATGCATTATCCGCAGCAGATACAGGCTTTTTATTTTTGTATGACGAAAAGCTCGATAAACTTCTCGTCCAATCGGCCGTAGGATTCAAGGAGCATAGCTACAAGAAAACGAGATTGAGAGTAGGCGAAGGTGTCAGTGGGATGGTATTCCAGCATGGCAAATCGATGATGATCCATGGGGAAAAGCAAATTGCTGAAACGATGAGGAATATGTCTCAAGCTAATTTTCAATATTACATTGACTCGACGATCGATAAGGCCTTCCCTGACAGCATGATTTCTGTCCCTCTGCGATTTCAATATGAGACGATCGGAGTACTGACCATTGATAGTTTTAAGGAAAATAGTTTTTTCTCAGAACAGGATTTGGAGCTTCTTGAATCACTTGCCGATCATGTCGCAATTGTTATTACTCATGCAAAGCTTTATAAGCAGGAGCGGAAGCAGCGGAAAGAACTGCAGCAAACCCACCAGGCGCTGCGAAAAGAGCACGTCACGATGCAGCGCACAACTGACTTCCACCATCAGCTCACCAATATCGCTGCCCGTGGAGAAGGAGCGGAAGCAATCGTTCGTACATTGAAACGTATGGTGCGTTATCCGTTTGCCATCTATGATTCTTTACTTAAACTCTATTACATAGACAAAGAAGCAGAAGGAAAGCAATTGCCTGAGAAGTTTCTTAGTCACGACCGTGTTAAAAAAGTCATTTCTACGAATAAGTGGCAGCAGATTACCACAGAAGGAGAAGAACGACTTGTCGTGCTTCCAGTTGTGGGCGTAGATTCGATGTGGGGGTTTCTCTGTGTCTGGATTGACTCTGCTGACTTTTTTGAAAATGATATCGTTCTGTTCGAATATGGGGCTACGGTGCTTTCGCTTGAATTAACTAAACAGGATGCTATCCGTGAAGCTGAAAACCGGGCGAAAGGTGAACTAGTAGAAGGTGTGCTTGCTGGGGAAATAACTCCATCTCTGGAAGCGCAGGCATCGAACCTCGGATTTTCACTTTCCGATTATTATGTGATGGTCTTGTGCAAAATTGATCCAGCTTTCGCTGAAAATGCGGCAATGACTCAAAACGCTCGAAGGCAAAAGGATGAGGTCGTGGAGAGCATTGAGCACGCGTTATCTGTTTATCAACTTAATGGGATTGTATCGATGAACAGTACGTACATTTTTGCGATGGTCAGTTTTCCAGATGCAGATGGGAAAATGGCTGCTCGAGAATGTATTAAACCGTTTGTTCATCAAATGGAAAAGACATCAGCACCGATAAAACTCGGGGTCGGCCGAGTGCATAAAAACCTTTCCTGTTTGAATCACTCCTATAAGGACGCTGAGAAATGCATACAGCTTCTTGATAGCCAGCCAGATAAAAAAGTCATGAGTTTCGTAGAGGCAGGGGTTTATCGATTTTTCTTACAGCATAGTGAGGAAGAGCTCCAGCTCTATGTATCTGATATTCTAGGTCCCTTGATCCAATACGATCGTCAGAAAAATAGTGATTTTATTCAAACCCTAACGACATACATTATGTATGATAAAGATTTACGTAAGATTACAGAGCATCTGAACATTCATGCGAACACACTTTATTATCGTATTAAACGGATCCAAGATATTCTTGAGCTAGATTTCGATCACTCCGATGATTGGTTCAATGTTCAGCTGTCTTGCCAAGTTTATAATTATATCAACGAGAAATAGGGAGGGAAATCATATGTTAGCTATACAGAATATCACCATCGTTCCCGTCTCTGGGTCTTCTATCGATCATGCGACTCTCATTATTGAGAAAGGTAAGATTAAGAATTTCGGTAATGATGTAGACGTATCGGGTTGCGACAAAGTGATTGAGGGAGCAGGGAAAATTCTTACTCCAGGCTGGATCGATGCTCATACTCATTTAGGCATTGATGAAGAAGGTTATGGCTGGGAAGGTGCCGATTTTAATGAAACTTCAGAAGCGATGACCCCACATTTACGTGCGATTGATGGTGTCAATCCGAATGATCGTGGTTTTCACGATGCTGTGCAGGCTGGAATTACCACAGCTCAA
>NZ_JRNX01000738.1 GCF_000786645.1 Halobacillus sp. BBL2006 | reverse complement strand
TTCATATTTTGAACATGTTTACAGCTTCCCTGGGTAATTACATTACGAATTTCATTGATATGAGCTTTCGAATTGCACCTTTAAGTGAAGAGAATCGCGGGTGGATTAACAGCTGGACGATATTCTATTGGGCCTGGTGGATTTCATGGTCACCATTTGTCGGTATTTTTATCGCCAGAATTTCGAAAGGTCGTACACTCAAAGAATTTATGTTAGGTGTTCTTCTCGTTCCATCGCTCGTCTGTTTTATTTTCTTTGCGGTTTTCGGTGTGTCTGCTCTGGAGCTCGAGCAAAATGGAGTCGCTCAAATTTCTCAGTATGCCCTTGAGACGGCAACCTTTGGCGTATTGGAGCAGTATCCATTAGGTACATTTATGTCGTTCATTACGATTTTCGTTATTGCGATCTTTTTCATCACTTCTGCAGACTCGGCAACCTTCGTATTAGGCATGCTCAGTTCTTCAGGATCTATAGAGCCGTCGAGTACGGTGAAAATCACATGGGGAATTATGCTTTCTTCGGTGGCTGCCATTATCGTATACTTTGGAGGAACACAAGGTTTGCAGAACATCCTAATCATTTCTGCCTTACCTTTTTCAATCGTTCTCCTGCTTATGTGTGCTTCATTTTTTAAGGCAGCAAATAGAGAAGTGCGCCAGAAGAAAAAGCAAGTGACAAAGAAACATTCCGCTTAATTTCGTTCAGCTATTAGAAAGGCTCAGAAGCCAAAATGCTTCTGGGTCTTTTCATTTTTTATCAAAATTAATTGTTGCATATATAAGTATATGCTTATATTATAAAAGGCGAGGTGATTGCATGGAGAAAACGATCATTGAATTAGAGGATGCAGCAAAAACGTTAAAGCTTTTAGGTGATAAAACACGATTAACGATCATCGGGCTCTTGAAAGATCAAGAATGCTGTGTCTGTGAGTTCGTAGAGGTTTTGCAAATGAGTCAGCCCTCTGTCAGCCAACATCTCAGAAAGTTAAGAGATGCAGGATTGGTGAAAGAGCGACGCAAGGGACAATGGATCTTCTATTCCTTAAATACATCTCACAAAACGTACGCGATTTTACAACAGATCTTGGAACAAATACCTGATCAAAGAGAGAAATTAACAGCATTGGAGAAAGCGGGACTAAGAATCCAATGCGACTAGTAGGGGGATACTTTTGAATTTGGCACTTATCGCAACACTTATTTTTGTACTTACATTAGTTTTAGTTATCTGGCAGCCTAAGAATTTAGGCATCGGCTGGTCAGCATGCGCTGGCGCGGTTCTTGCTTTGATTTTCGGAGTCGTCGACTTTCAGGATGTCCTTGCCGTCACAGACATTGTCTGGAATGCGACGTTGGCGTTCGTTGCCATCATTATCATCTCGTTGATTCTTGATGAAATTGGATTCTTCGAATGGGCAGCACTACATATGGCAAGAGCAGCCAAAGGTGATGGAAAACGGATGTTCATCTACGTTACGATATTGGGAGCTGTAGTGGCTGCGCTGTTTGCAAATGACGGAGCCGCCTTGATCCTTACGCCAATTGTTTTAGCGATGGTAAGGAACTTGAACTTCAAGGAAGCGATGATCCTGCCGTTTATTATGGCGAGTGGATTCATTGCCGATACAACGTCGCTACCGTTGATTGTCAGTAACTTAGTGAATATCGTATCGGCGGACTTTTTTGACATCGGGTTTATCGAATATGCATCACGCATGATCGTCCCGAATTTATTCTCGTTAGCTGCGAGTATGTTGGTCTTATTCGTATTTTTTCGTAAGAGTATTCCGGCAAAGTATGATTTATCTCAGCTGAAAAAACCGAGTGAGGCGATTCAGGATGCTAGTATGTTTCGCATGTCATGGGGGGTCTTGGCGGTACTGCTGATCGGTTACTTTGCGAGTGAACCGCTAGGCATTCCAGTCTCCATTATCGCAGGAATTGTAGCGATCTTTTTCTTACTGATGGCAAGAAGAAGTGCGGCCGTGAAAACAGGGGATGTTGTTAAAGGAGCCCCATGGGCGATTGTCTTCTTCTCGTTAGGAATGTATATCGTTGTTTATGGCTTACGTAACGTAGGACTGACGGATGTCCTTGCGAATGTCATTCAGGTGACTGCTGATCAGGGCTTATTTGTGGGAACGATTTCGATGGGATTCATTGCAGCAATTTTATCGTCTGTCATGAATAACATGCCGACCGTTATGATCGACGCATTAGCGATTGCTGGAACTGATACATCAGGGACGATGAGGGAAGCGCTCATTTATGCGAACGTCATCGGTTCTGACCTGGGGCCGAAGATTACCCCGATCGGGTCGTTAGCAACATTGCTATGGCTTCACGTTTTATCGATGAAAGGCTTCCGCATTTCCTGGGGCTACTATTTTAAAGTCGGGATTATTCTCACAGTACCGACACTGTTTATAACGCTCGTCGGATTATATGTATGGTTATTGATTCTATAAAATAATTGACCAATAAAGGAGAAATTCAACATGTCTAACAAACCAGTTATTTATTTTCTATGTACAGGAAACTCTTGCCGCAGCCAAATGGCAGAAGGCTTTGGTAAAAAATACTTAGGCGATCAATTCGAAGTGCTTTCAGCTGGGATTGAAGCGCACGGTTTAAACCCGAACGCT
>NZ_JRNX01000737.1 GCF_000786645.1 Halobacillus sp. BBL2006 | reverse complement strand
TCCTGTTAACAAAATTAAAAATAAAATTGTCGCTGGAATCTTTTTGTGAAAATCCATTCATCTCTCTAAAAAACCTCATAAACCTCCCCCTCATTTCGGGAATATTTATGAGATTTCAATCCTTACTTGTGGTTTTTTCTCCGTATTCCGTTTGATTGTAGTTTTTCTTTTAAAATACTAGATTGATTTCTTTTGCATAATTAAGAAAGGAAAGCCATCGAGTTGAAGAAACGATTCTTTGACTGATTTTATCGTAATGATAACTTGTCAGCACTTTAATGACTGTAGAGGATCGAATGTTCTCAGTGACTGCTTCGTATGATAGGATCAGATTATTAAGGTCAGCCCAGAAAAGCATATGTATCCTATGGGGCTAGCAAACTTCAGAGGAGGAAAATAATGAAGCGCTTTTTTTACTATTTCTTCTTTACCATATTTATTGGACTTCTCATTCACTTTGGAATGAAGTATCAGGTACAGTTACAAGAAGAGGCTCAAACAAATTTTAATTTATTTCCAGTTGTCGTTTTTGATAGTCTATTCCCCATTTTGATTGGCCTGCTTCTAAGATTGCCAAAATTGATCATTGAAATAAGAGCAAAAAAGCTCTGGACGTTTGACTGGATTAAATTCACTTCCATTGCTATACCAGCCCTTTACATCACAACGATGTCGATTCTTCCCTATTCACCATTAGCTAACCGTTACATAGCCATACCAAAAATCATTCTAATTGGAAGCCCGACAATAACAACCATAGCCGGAATTGTATTCGGATATATCCTATTAGACAGTATAAAAAAGGAAGAGTCCCCTAATTATTTGGACTCTTCTAGTAAAGAGACTGGGACATAATTAAAAGCATCCAATCTAAAGACGAACAACGAAGTGTAGGGAAATTTTGAAGTAATCGATTGCTCTGAATGA
>NZ_JRNX01000736.1 GCF_000786645.1 Halobacillus sp. BBL2006 | reverse complement strand
ATACGGCGGGACGACAGGCGGGGTCGATATCATCGCCAGGTTAATTAATAAATACTTAGGCTGGAGCATGGGCCGAGCCATGTTTATGTTCGATGCCGTAGTTATTTTCATTTCGATTATCACATATCTCAATTCAATTAAGGGAATGTACACGCTAGTCGCAGTCTTCGTTGGTGCAAGAGTAATCGATTTCATTCAAGAAGGGGCCTATGCGGCAAGAGGGACAACAATTATTTCTGAAAGAAGCGATCAAATTTCAAGTAAAATTATGCAAGAAATGGATCGTGGAGTGACCGTCTTAGAAGGAAGAGGATCTTTTTCAGGCGACAAACGAGATGTTCTATACTGCGTAATTGGAAAAAACGAAATCGTCCGGTTAAAAACAATCATCGATGACATTGATCCCCACGCATTTGTAGCGGTCAGCCATGTCCATGACGTTATGGGAGAAGGATTTACTTTGGACGAAAACAAAAACCCACTAGAAGAATAGATAAAAGCCAAAAAACACCCCTGATCTATTATAGATCAGGGGTGTTTAAACTACTATTATTCTTCACCCATGCCGGCAAACATCAGAATAAAACGGAGCAATTCTGCTACGGCAACCAATGCGGCAGCTACATAAGTCATCGCTGCTGCATTAAGGACTTTTTTCGTTTGACGTTCTTCATCGTTGCGGATGATCCCAGTTGAAACCAATTGATTCATCGCACGATTGGATGCGTCGAATTCTACTGGCAGAGTAACTAACTGGAACAACACGGCAGCAGAGAAGAAAATAATTCCTACAAGAGCCAAATTAGCCATTCCCATTAAGAAACCGGCTATGATCAAGATAAATGATATATTTGATCCAAAGCTCGCCACTGGCACTAGTGCACTTCGGAAACGCAAAAAGGCATAATCTTGGGCGTCTTGGATTGCATGACCGACCTCGTGGGCAGCTACAGCTGCGCCAGCTGCAGATCTTCCATGAAAATTGTCTGAAGATAGACGAACAACTTTTGAACGAGGATCGTAGTGGTCGGAAAGCTTGCCTCGCACTTCTTCTACTGCAACATTATATAAGCCATTATCATCTAATATTTTTCTCGCTACTTCTGCTCCTGACATTGATGAGGAAGTAGCCACTCTTGAATATTTTTTATACGTACTTTTAACTTTTGATTGAGCCCAGAAAGGGATAATCAAGATTAGCGCAAAGTATATGAGAAACTCCATGTTTCATTCCTCCGTCTTGGTTGTATTCACTACTTAGGTCAATTTTAGTCAAACTGAGCGAAAAAATCAACTATTTTCACTCTTGCGAGAAGGTAAAGTTGCTTGACCACCTTTAAATTTTCTTATGGACACATAAGATAGTGTCAAGATAATTGTACCGCCTATCATAATTGCCGTCCACAATAAGGCATCGAGGGTGAATGACGTTGTATGCTCAAGTAAGTCGTCGATTTGAAACAATGCAGCTTTCCGTGTCTCTATATTATCTGTCAAGTTTAGAGTTGAAATTGAATCTGTAACGCCTTCTATTTCAACATCAGGATAGAACACTTGTATTGTTGGTTCAAGACTCTCCCACTTTTGAGAAATTTGATCAACCGGAATAAAAACGTTTTCTAAATCCATTCTTAGTTCTGAAAGTGCCTGTTCCGTAA
>NZ_JRNX01000735.1 GCF_000786645.1 Halobacillus sp. BBL2006 | reverse complement strand
GCTGATAAGTCTTGCTGACCTTTTCAAAGTTTTGTTCATTTAATCGCTGCTTTACCAATGACGTTTCCTCCTTATGTTTCGATTCCCTATATTTTTCCTAACGTACAAAAACCACCCATTGAAATAGTGAACCAACTATTTTTCCTAACACAAGCGCCATCAATAATGTGAACAAAAAGCCATCTACTCCAATCCTTTTGAACAATAAAGGAAAAACATTGAGTACTTCTGTGAGGGCAGCAGCAAGCATTCCTATGAAAATCCCGTGTAAAAGCCCCCAGATGACTAACCCTATATAGGACACTTGAATAGGCATATCTCCAAAAGATAAGTAAATACCGAAGAACACCCCTAATATAACAGCGGTCTCATAGTGTCTAAGCTTGGATTCAGAGTGGCTAAGCTGCATCAGTCTCGGGACAATACCCAGGACAGTCAAAAAGGCTACAAACCCCGTACCTACTGCAATACCTGATGCAAGTCCAATAAGAGCTTCAATTATCCACATCCGTTTTTTCCACCTTATTTTCTTTGATCGCTACGTAATGATCGAGATCTTCTTGGTAATTAAATATTTCCACTTCCATCGGACTAGGCTCTTCATTAAAGCGTTTTTGGAACCAATGATTGAAAAACAGAATCATACCAATTCCAAGACCAATCGAGTATGGAATCTGAATCCAGAGAGGATGATCTGATTTTTTACCGGTCAACATAAAGTGAAGCTTCTGTTGAACCGCCCCCATGCTGACATCATAATGGAAATTCATAATCGCCATTGCGGCGCCTATAAATAAAAGCAGCCAAATGCCGCTGATAAGGATGATCGAAGGCTTCCGTTTATGCTTCTCTACATGAACGACGCATTGATTCGGGCCAATCAGTTCTACTTCCAATTGGGGGTATTTATTAATCACTTGCTCAATGATCATAAAAGCATCAATAACAACGATATTGCGATCTTCATCAGTTACTTCATGAAGAATTGTCTGCTCGATGACCGGAACTTGTCTCATTGGTCCTGTTACCTTGGCAATATCACTTAATCTGATGGTTGCAGAAGGTTTCACATAAATTGATTGTTTTATACGAATATATACAGGAGTCGCCACCTTTTTTGCCTCCCCTGCTTTGATTTCTTGCTTATATTATGTGTGAGTTGGAAAATAACATACAGTTGTGAGCGAACTAATTGCTAAGGCTTGAATTACAAATTATGGTGCAATAGACCTTTTTAAAGGCAAAAAAAAGCTGCGCCTTAAGGCACAGCTTTAACTGGAATCGTTCATTGTCTGTTTCATTTCTGCCAAGATTTTTTTCTCGAGCCTGGAAACCTGAACCTGGGAAATTCCCAATCGTTCGGCTACTTCTGTTTGCGTTTGATCTTTATAATAGCGCAAATAAATGATCAACCGCTCACGTTTGTCAAGCTTACTCATGACGTCTTGCAGTGTTATTTGGTCGAACCAATTATTATCTTCCTCAGCGATTTGATCCACAAGCGTAATCGGATCACCTTCATTTTCATACACCGTCTCATAAATCGATTGAGGACTTCGTCCAACTTCCTCCGCTTGGACGATTTCCTCCCTCGTAAGGTCCAATTCTTCCGCTAGTTCATTTACCGTAGGAGAACGTCCTAACTTCTTCATCAGTTCTTCTTTCTTCCCTCGAACTTTATGATTAAGTTCCTTTAAACTCCTGCTTACTTTAACACTTCCATCATCTCGGATAAATCTTTGGATTTCTCCAATAATCATAGGGACCGCATAGGTCGAAAAACGCACATCATAACTCAAATCAAATTTGTCTATCGATTTCAGCAAGCCTATGCATCCAATTTGATACAAATCATCCTGATCATACCCTCGGCGTAAATAGCGTTGTACAACAGACCAAACGAGTCGAGTATTTTTTTCAACTAAAAAATCCCTTGCACTCTGGTCTCCAGCCTGACTTTTTTTGATCAGTTCCTTGACGTCTTTATCTGTTAGGCGTTCTTTTGTTGTATCACTCATGCCAGCGCCCTCAATTGCACAAGGCGCGGGTTGACGTTAATTGCTTTGTCATTCGGACCGTCGTTCCGACCCCGGGCTCTGATTGTATATCCACCTTATCCATGAAATTCTCCATAATTGTGAAGCCCATACCTGAACGTTCCCATTCAGGTTTTGACGTATAAAGAGGTTCTCTTGCTACATCAATATTATCAATCCCTTGCCCTTCATCTTTAATGATGATTTCAATCTGCTCGTCCTCAATGGAACAATAAAGAGTAACTTTCTTATCCTTATTATCTTCGTATCCATGAATGATCGCATTTGTAACGGCCTCAGAAACGACTGTTTTAATATCCGTAAGTTCTTCCATCGTAGGATTGATCTGACTAATAAAGGCGGCAACAGACACCCTTGCCAATGACTCATTTTCGCTCACACTCAGAAACTCAAGCGTCATTTCATTTCGCATGAAGCCACCCCCAGCATCTCAAGAGCGAAGGACTCATTGTCAACCAGCCTTACGATCTTAAACATTCCTGATAAGTCAAAGAGACGTTTCACTTCCGGTGAAATGGAACAAATGATCATTTCATTTCCTAACGCTTGCACCTCTTTATATCTGCCTAACATGACTCCAAGCCCAGAACTATCCATGAATGTAAGCTTTTCTAAGTTAACAATTACATGATCGATATTGCTTTTCTTCAAATGTGACTGCCATTCTTCCCGAAGTCCACTTGCCTCATGGTGATCTAGTTCTCCTTGAAGCCTGACGATCAATACGTTTTCTCTGGTTACAAAATCTGAATGTAGACTCAATGATTTTCCTCCTCTAACTTATAAGAGTCATTAAGTCTTTCGGACATTCAGCTTCAATTTCCTTCATCAAAACAATACTAGTGCAGATATGCTAAAACTTCTGATGACTCGTCAAATTTTTCCACGAACGCTGCCATAATTGGAAGAAACCAGCTTTATCAACTTTGTCCGATGTTTCCAGGCGGACTCTTGCAACTTCCCCATCTTTGTTTTTTACGATAACCCATCCCATGTGAGTGCCTTTATCCATTGGAAGATCTGTCCCTTTTGCGATCTTCAACTCTGTATCATATTGATCTTTTTTCTGGCTTTTCTTTTTAAGTATGACAACATCTTTTTCAGGTGAAAGATGAACATCCCCCGGTGTGCCACGAGTAACTCTTATCGTTTTTAATGTATCCTCTTTAGAATATAGTTTGACTCCCTCATACTGTCCAAACCCATAATCCAAAAGGCTTGTAACATCTGCATTTCTATCCTTAGGAGTTTCTGCCCCCATTACTACAGCAATCATATGCATATCGTTACGTTTAGCTGAAGCTGTCAAACAATATTTCGCTTCAGAGGTATACCCAGTTTTCAACCCGTCCATCCCAGGGTAAGTCTTAATCAGCTTGTTCGTATTGACCAACCAAAACTCGTTATCCTGGCCTTTTCTTAAATAATCATCATAGATCTTCGTATACTCTGTAACAGCATCATGTAAAAGGAGCTCACGCGCCATCACAGCCATGTCGTGAGCAGTGCTGTAATGGTCTTCAGCTGGGAGACCAGTTGGATTTTCAAAGTGAGTGTTTTTTAAACCAAGATCTTTTGCTTTTTCATTCATTTGCTCAACAAACGCTTTCTCCGTACCCGCAATACGTTCGGCCATCGCCACACTAGCATCATTTCCTGAAGCAACAGCTATCCCTTTTAATAAGTCTTTGACTGCCATTTCTTCTCCAGCCTCAAGAAAGATTTGTGAACCGCCCATGGATGCTGCATGTTCACTAATACGGATCATTTCATCCAGCTTGAGGTTACCTTTATCTAGTTCTTCCATGATTAAAAGCAGCGTCATTACCTTAGTCATACTGGCTGGTGGAAGCTTTTTGTTCGCATCTTTGTCATACAGTGTCATTCCACTGTTTTTCTCCATCAAAATAGCAGATTTAGCTGAACGGACTAATTCTGTAGAATTTTTCTCTGCAGCCAAACTTTGCATAGGCTGAAATAATGTGAAAGTTACACTTAAAACAAGCATTAAACCGATGATTTTTCGCATTCTATTGACCTCCAATTTGCTGTAAGTGAACCTATTTTTCCCTTTCCTAGTCCTTCTATACAAATTTTGGTGGAAATAACAAAAGCATAAACACTTAAAGTATATGAGAGAGCAAGTGAACACCAATAAAATATTATCTATTTACCATATTCAATAAAAGCTCCCTATTCCGGAAGACTCAGTTTCGAGACATTCGTGTGAGTTTGGGGCTGAGGAAGAGGCTCCATCCGTGTAGGTGGGTTCGTTATTCACCTACATC
>NZ_JRNX01000734.1 GCF_000786645.1 Halobacillus sp. BBL2006 | reverse complement strand
TTTGGTTCGTCGGGCTTACAACAATCGATGTCCCTGTATAGCCTGTATGCCCAAGGGTTGTACTTTCCGATAGCCCGTCCATAAACCACCCCTGCTGAAGCTCCCAGCCAAGACCATGATCATCGCCAGGGAATTGAGGGATCCGGTTTTCCGTTAAGAGATCAATGGTTTCTGGCTCAAGAATACGTGTACCCCCGTACTTTCCATCCATTAAAAACATATGAGCAAATTTGGCTAAATCAGAGGCGGTCGAGAAAACACCGGCATGACCGGCTACCCCATCAAGGGACCATGCGCTTTCGTCATGTACTTCTCCCCACACAAGCCCTCGGTCCGTCCAGGGCTGATATTCAGTTGCTGCTATTCTGTCTTTTAAGCTTTCAGGCGGGTTATACATGGTGTCGTCCATTCCAAGAGGAGCTGTAATTTCTTTTTTAACGTATTGATCAAGTCGCATTCCAGATAATCGTTCAACTAAAGCCCCAAGTGTGATCATGTTGAGATCGCTGTATGTATACTCAGAACCTGGTTTATTTTGGAGCGGATATTGCAACACGTATTGTAGTCGGTCTTCGCGGGTGCCCTCTACAGTGTAAAGAGGAATCCAGGGTTTAAAACCCGAAGTATGAGTCATCAATTGTTCAATGGTAACGCTTTCTTTTCCATTCGCTGAAAACTCGGGGATATACTTGGCAAATGGGTCATCAAGTTTAAATTTTCCTTCTTCATAAAGCTTCATCGCTGCTGTGGTGGTAAATAGTTTGCTAATGGAAGCAAGGTCAAAAATCGTATCTTCATTCATAGGAATCGGATCTGCCACTTCCGTAAACGCATCGTCCTGATATTGGACGGCATATCCATAAGCTTCTTTCTTTACGACATGTCCTCTCCTGGCTACAAAAGCAACCGCCCCGGGCATCACTTTCTCATCGATAGCTGACTTTAAAACATCATCGATCTCATTCAAAGGTTCCCCTCTCATGCCTGCACCTCTAACGGATCCCGGATGAAGGACGGGAGAAGTCGGTCCGGGCACATCCCATGTAAAAACCGGATGACCTTGTCCACTGGACTGATTCACATTCACTTTTCCTCCTTTTTCAATGGTTGGCCCTTGACTGGCTAAGCTCGGATTGGGAGCGAGCAGCGAGGTCCCAAGGATGGTTACGAATAGGACAGGTAATGTTCTTCTTCTCATAAACAGCCTCCTTAAATGGGAAATAGTGTCGAAATGAATCCTCCTTTCTACTATAATGTGAGTTCTTTTTAAAGCATAAACCGACCATTTCTAGTCGTCTATACCACTTTAGTCACACATGGAAAAAAAGAGCCTTATTTCCAATACTATCCACCCACGCCATTTGAATGATTTTGAAATATTGTGACATTTAATCAGTTTAATCTATGTAACTTTATTTCAGAAAGCTCAAAAAAACGAACGACCTCAGCCGTTCGCTTTCTGTCCTTTATTTTTTCTTCATAAAGAGGATAAGTCCATAAGCTATCCATAAAACTGACCCGCCAATCAGGCCTGTTAACCCTCCGATTAGACCCACATTTCGTTCAGGAAAACTCTCTAGCGCAAGCCCGGTTGCAAACATGATCACACCCATTTGTATATTCGTCACTGCTTCCACCAATCCGAAAACGCGACCATGCCTGCCCTCTGGAACCTTCTGCATAATGAATGTATCTATACTCGCTCCTCCAATCCCTCCGATGAACGAAATACCAATAAATATTATTGATAGCAAAACTAAATTTGCAGCTTGACTCGCAGCCATTTGCAAAGTGCTTTCAATGAAAATTGTGATCATGCCGATAAATAGAAAGTTCTTTTTTAACCGACCTGCTAAAAGAAAGCTAAAAACGAGTCCAGTTCCTAACGATCCATACAACAATCCTACACCCAGTTCATCCATGTTGAACGTAGCAGCTCCATATACACTGATCAGAACGTTAAACACTCCATCCATCGTCGCAGTAATGAATTGGAGCGCGACTGCCACGAACACAAGGAAACTGAGTCCTTTATAAACTCTGTCTAAGCTCCCAGGTTCTCCTTTTATGTGATTCTGAGACTGTGAAGAAGTTGGCAGTTTTCTAACAAGAATGGCTGCAGCTAGAAAAGAACCAGCATTTAATAGGAAGGCAATATCATTCCCGAACACATAAGCCACCGCACCACCAGTAATTGATCCGCCGATCAGCACGATTCCAAGGATCAATTGTTCCATCCCATTCACTTTTATCAAAATCGAATCGTCTGCAAGCGAAGCAATCGTAGTCTTTCTGACAGGAAGATAAAAAGCTTCCCCACAGGATAAAGCGACGATACCAATAAAAACGATCCATAAGTCCTCTTCAGAATCTACGAGTAGAAAACTTAACGCAAAAGGAATACGTAAGAGATCTGTCGCCATGAGCAGGTACTTCTTGTTCAAGTGATCAGCTAATCTCCCGCCTAATGGAGAAAGCACTAAAAACGGAAAAAACCTGACCCCAAGCGCGGCTCCGACAGCTAACCCAGACCCTGTAAGGTGAAGAACAAGCGTTAATACAGCTACTTGACTGAACCGGTCTCCAATCCCATTGACTATGCCTGAATAAAATAGATGACGATACGGATGATTTTTTAATAGATTCATAGATTATACCTCTCTGATTAGATGAACATCTAATTAGTGTCGCAAAAAAAGAAGGCAACAGCGGTTACCTCATGACAACCACCGGCCACATTTCTTTCGGGTTCAGCTCATAACGATTATTTTGTCTATACATAAATTGATGCATGACCCACTCTCTTCGAATGGTCGCGAAATCATCAAAAAATGTTTTGATATATTCATTGACTTCTTTCTCTTCGTACGTTTTCCCAGGTTCAAAACCCTGGACAAAGTAGGAGAGCACTACAATCTTTTTCTTCAATTGACTTGGCACTGATTTTAATTTTCCGTCTCTCGAAATGAAGTTGTTCAAAACTTTTGTCTGTTCTTTGTCCGTTACTTGTAGTTCACTCTTATTCATCGCTTCCTCATCTCCAATCCTTAAGATCGCTGTCGTCATGAATTCTAGCTTTCGTTCATCCAAAAGGAAATAAATCGTGTTTTTATCACGACGGGAATAGACCATTCCTGTATCTCTCAGTTTCTTTAAGTGGTGTGTAATGGTTGGCGGTCTCAATCCTAATTTTCCAGCAATCGCCTGGCCGTGCAGAGGTCCCTGACGTAATAATGCGATGATTCTTAATCTTGTAGGGTCTCCGACGGCTTTATGAAAAGCAACCATCTTGTCTAATTGCACTCTTTTCACCTCACTAATTAGTCATTCATCTAATTAGATAATAATCAAATCATCATATTCTGTCAACAACTATAATCCTGTATTGCTTTCCAATTGCTATTCCACAAACGTGCAGGTATCTGGAAGAGCGATTTCAAGATGTTTATGCGGTTTTAGGGTCGTTGGGGAAGGACTCGCTTTCCTGTGGGGGAACCGGCGAGCTTCCTCGGGC
>NZ_JRNX01000733.1 GCF_000786645.1 Halobacillus sp. BBL2006 | reverse complement strand
GGATAAAAAGCCATCCACTACATCGCTTGTCTTATGCTTGTCGGGACTCCCAAGGCGCTTGCGCTTTTGTTCTGAATATCGAAAGGAGAATCATTTTGGATGTCTGGTTTTTGGAATTAGCCAAAGCGCTGGGACGGATGTTCACCCAGCCTTTTTTATACATAGCTGTTGGTATGGTTTTATTACTGTCACAACGGAGACTCAAACAGGAACGAAAGTCTTTCGGAATCCGTATATTTGATCGGTTTTCAGAATGGAAAGGAACAATAGGGACGTCGGTGATTGCTGGACTGTGCTTATCTGTTTTTTCAATTGGTGCCGGTCTAGAGCTTTCTTTTCCTTTCTTGATGTTGCTATCAGCAGTATTGCTGCTTGTCTCTGTACCAATGAAATTAAACTGGTATTCCGCCGCGTATACGTTAGGGATCACTTATTTGGTCCTGCTCGTTCTTCCATACTTACCTGAGAATACGCTTTTTGAGTCATGGATAACCACTCTTGAGGATACTCCGCTTACGTCAATAGCGATCATATTGACAGTGATGCTGTTTGTAGAATCTATCCTGCTACTGCGCACTTCCCCAGATCAAACATTTCCGGAACGCGTGAAGGGTAGCCGGGGAATGTGGGTTGGTCAGCATCGCAGCAGGAAAATGGCCATTGTCCCTTTTATAGCTCTATTTCCAGCAGGTGACATCGAGACGTTCGCCTCCTGGTGGCCACTCCTTGATCTTGGAGGAGAAAATTTTGGCTTGATCGTCGTTCCGTTTGTAACGGGTTGGGAGTGGATTGCTAAAGGCCAGTCCCCGGAAACAGCAGCAAAAACAATGGGACGTCACACTTTTTTGATGGCCCTTATTGTGCTGATCTTTGTGATAGGAAGCTTCTTCATTCCGGCTCTCTCTTTAGCAGCTGTCGTCATTAGTTTACTAGGAAGAGAATTAATTCATGTTCTTCATCGCATGCGGGAAGAACGGCCTTCCTTTTTCTCATCTAATCCTAAAGGCCTTCGTATTTTAGGTGTCATACCAGGAAGCCCAGCAGCACAAATGGGGCTCATTCCTGGGGAGCTGATTGAACGAGTGAATACCCGCAAAGTCCGTACGGAAAATCAGTTTTACGAAGCACTCCAATTGAATGGAGGATTTAATAAAATTGAAGTTCGGGACAAATGGGGAGAAAACCGCTATGTCCAGAGAGCCCTCTATGAAGGAGAACACTTTGAACTGGGGCTAGTTTTCGTAGAGCCCCCTATTCACGAAACAACGGTTGGATTTTTTGGTTGATATTGGTAATTTATCTGATAATTCTATCAATTAGCAAGCGGTAGGTATATAATGAAAGTATTATGGACGGGAGGGTAATTAGCATGCAATCGTCATTAAGTGGAACTTTATTTCTATCTAAACTAATTACTCAATATGCTCATTTACATGAACGGACAGTCGGAAAACATGCAGAAGAATATATACGTCAGCTGGGAATTCGTACAGGAGAGTGGATCGAGACGTTTTACAGCGAAAAAAGTGAAAAGTGGTCTGTAGACCGTTATGCTCAAGTGATTGTAGATATAAAGAATTCAATCGGCGGTCATTTCCGTATTTCAGAAGTGCATCCTGACCGGGTCATCGTTAAAGCGGAAGGTTGTCCTTTTGGTGAAGTTGTCAAAGACGCTCCCCACCTTTGTATGATGACATCAAGTGTATTTGGCGGCATTGCTGCAAGAAGGATGGGATATGGAAAGGTAAATTTGAGAAAACGTATTGCTAAAGGTGATGCAGGCTGTGAAGTAGCGATATATTTTCAGCCAACCGATGAAGAAGAAGGAGTCGTTTACGAAAACTTACCAATCACTCCTGACAACGGCAATCCGTTTATTTGGGACGAGGAAGCGGTTGAAGCGTTAGGTGAAGAATTGAGAAAAAGTGATGAGATGGTCGTCAAGCTGCTCGATGAGCTGGAATCGTTAAAACAAGAAGTGGATACGTTACGGAGTCAAACGAATATACGAACTTGACTGGAAAAAGAGGCTGGGACAAAACTGAATGAAACGCAAAAATTCCGAACGATTTGTTGAAATCAGTTCGGAATTTTTGTGTGCCAATAAAAGAGTGAATGACCGCTCCGTCAAAACACTTCGCTTTCCACGGCACGGCCTCAGCTTCCTCGGAAAGAAAGAAAACGCTTTCCTACGGGATCTTCAGCTCGCGCTGTTCCCGTAGGAGCTCCGTGTTTTGTCTACGCTAAGAATCTGCGTTGATTTCATACAAGTTTTCAA
>NZ_JRNX01000732.1 GCF_000786645.1 Halobacillus sp. BBL2006 | reverse complement strand
TGGCGGGAGAACCATAATTGGGAGGTAAGAAAAGGTGAAATCAAATAAAAAGCACTTTGCTTATTATGACATTGCTTCACAAGCTGACAATGTAAAAACCTTTGAAGGAAAAAGATATGATGTGCGTGGTATTTGGGCGGTTGATCGTCATGGTACTACTGAAAAGCTGGCCAGTATCTATTATCGAATTCGAACCGTAAAAGATGATCAATTCAGAACCATTGCTAAACGCAAAAATCCTATGAGTGAGCTGAAACCTGTCAAATAAATATAACGATTTTAACACGTGCTTAAATAGCACACATTGAACATTGAAAACTATATATCTATGTTAGGAAATTGAAAGGTCATAAAACTTTCTAACAGTCGATGACCGTTTGGTGCGTGTTACGTGAAACGCATCTTGTGACCGGGTAAGCGTTGTATCTATTATGGATTACTTATATAAAGTGAGGTATAAACTGATGAAGCTTTATGTAGTTTATCCTAGATACATAAAGTTTTTCGTATAGGCTAGAAACGATGTGCATTGTAGAAAAATAATCATTCTACATAGGGTTGATTGTATCTCGCCATAAACAATCATCAATAATAAAGATCTATCTTCCATAATGTGGATTTATATTTTAGTAGGTGTTAGAATCGTTATACAAATCACTTGAGAGGAGATTGATCTGATGGCAAAGCGTTGGGTCGGTGGTTTGGCTGGATTTGTTATAGTTTTAATCCTAGTTGGTTGCGGATCTCAAGGAGCCACAGGTCAAGTCGAGTCATTATCACCAGGTGACATGAAAGAAACTCTGCAAGACAGTGACAATGTTTATATTTTAGTAACTGATGCGTCTGAGGAAGAAAAAAGAGATGAATATATCAAGATAGTGGAAGAAAATATTGAAGAAATTAATGTGAAAGAAATTAATGCTCAGAATCAAAAGATTCTTGATGGGGATATGGATCTGAATGATATAGGTTTGGAAGGTAGTGAACTGTTCCAATCTCTAAGTTATTATCAGGATGGAAAATTACAGGATCGTATCTCCTTAAAAACACAGAAATACAAAACCCTTGAAGATAGGGATAAAGCCATACAAAAATTCATCAACGAAACATCATCCTAATGGAAGTGATCCTTAATAGATCGCTTCTTTTTTTTATGGATAAAAACCTTGAAAGGGGGTGAAGGTGAATGGGCGTTACTAATCGTGAACTTAAGCAATCAAAAGACTTAGTTCAAACACTTCTAACCATCCAAGACATTTCTTACAATGAGTGGCTTCATGAAAAGCACCAAGACTACATTCAACAAAACCAAGATGTCGTTATGAAGTCATTGCTCCATTACAAAGGGGTGGATGAAGAAAACAACAACAAAA
>NZ_JRNX01000731.1 GCF_000786645.1 Halobacillus sp. BBL2006 | reverse complement strand
ACGGTAACCAGTGAATACTTTGATGTGATCATTATCCATACGGACAGGGATTCGAACCGTCATCATCCGTACAGGTTCTTTCATAAGTTCGTATACTTCATTGGGATAACCTAATTTATCAAGTGCTTTTTTGACCACTGTCTGAGTGGATTTTAACACGTCAAGTTTGTCATTGTTTTCATTTGCAGTATCTGTTGGCTTATCGGCTACCATCCATTTACCTCCTAATATCCATCCATTCGCTTTCAGGGTCATCTTCAGTGAATAGTATACACTTTCGCACCAATTATGGAAAGCGAGAATTGATGATTTTCACCTATTTACCAAAGAAAAATGTAAGCGATTACACTCTTTGTTTTTTCCCTGCTGATGAAAGCTCAACGAATTTTTGTATTAGATCATCATAATTCCAACCGATTTCCTGTGCGGAATCAGGGAATAAACTAGTCGGAGTCATCCCTGGTAGAGTATTAACTTCTAATATGATTGGCTGGTTGTTTTCATTAATAATGAAATCCACTCTCGAATAAACCTCGCAGCCAAGCAGTTGATGGGCAAGAACTGCTTCTTTCTGCAATTGATCCGTAAGTGATTTATCAATTTTCGCAGGGACAATATGCTCACTGCCCCCAGGTTTATATTTTGAATCAAAATCATAATAATCATTCTTCGGAATAATTTCAATTACAGGGAGTGCTTTTTCAATACCCTTAAGTCCGACGACAGGAACGGTAACTTCCCTTCCTCCTACGTAATCTTCTACTAGTATGATAGAATCAGAATTTGCTGCAGTCGCGATTGCTTCTGCAATCTGGTTCTCTTCTTTTACGATCGTTAATCCAAGCGTAGACCCTTCCTGATTTGGCTTGATCACGAATGGCAAAGAAAAAGAATGCTTTACGTCGTCTCCAATCTCTTGAAGTAAAGAATTGTCTGTCACATCATATGTCTTACTTTTCGCAGTTTGAATCCCATTTGAAGCGAAAATCTGCTTTGACTTCGCCTTATCCATTGCTAAAGCAGAGGCTAAGACTCCTGAACCTACATAAGGAATATTTAACATATCCAGTAACCCTTGGATTCTCCCATCCTCTCCAAATCTGCCATGCAGACCTATGAATACTAAATCTACATTCAATTGAAGGACTTCGGTTATTTTTTCCGGTGAGAAATCTATCCCTGTGACTTCATGACCTTTGTTTTTCAACGCTTTTATAATTCCCTGTCCAGTGGATAAGGAAACTTCTCTTTCACCAGAAGTTCCTCCGTATAATACCGCAATCTTCATTGTGCACACTCCATTTCATAACTACATAAAAAATCAAACTACATTCTCATACATCTTAACATGTTCATCCACGGTCTTCTATTTAAAAATAAGTTCTATTATATCTTTATGTTGCTCCTTCATATCCATTTAAAGCTAACGATTGTAGAGGACTCTGGTTCAAGATAATTAGCTCCGTTGTTGTAAAAGGGGAAGGAAAACAAGTCTCCCGGACCACCTTCTGCTCATAACCGCAAGGAATAGAAGAATATCTCGAAATAGGTACTTCTACAATTCTGTACATTTTGATTCGTTTTGTTCATTTATTAGATAAGCCGATCACTAAAATTAACAAAAGCAGTTAACCTATCCGAAAAATAAAAAGAACGAAGCTAAGAGGAAGCAACGTTCATAATCATACAAACCTTATGAGAAATATTCGACAATCCTTTCACAAGCATAACTGTCCATAATGGTCTTGCCGTATTCAATTAAACGATGAGAAGTGGCTGTAGATGCGGAAGCGAATTCTGACAATAACGCAATTACTTGATCGGAATCTAAGTGCCAAATATCTTCATCTCGAAGCAACATATAATAGTTGTCGTGATAAAAATAGACACTTCCTCCGTCTACATCAAGCTGATTCAAATGAATTGATGCCTGGATCACATCTTCAAAGTTATCGAAGCAGAACATCATCTCATTACTTTCATCTAAGGTGACCTTCATTTCCATATAATCTTCTTCATCTTCAATATCAACGGGTTCGGTTCTTGTGACGACGACTAGCATGCCTTGTGCTTGTAGTAAATATACTTGCACCAGTAACACACCCGTTAGTTCCACACCAAGTTCTATGCCAGCATCGTACATCATATCGCTAAATATCCGATGAACCCTTGGAAGATCGCTCCAAAGTTCATCGCGAGACAGCCCTCTGTCCATTAAATCATCAAAAGTGAGAAAGATTTTAAATTTCTCATTAGACATTCTCTCTACTCGCACATGATCGCCCCCCTGTCACTATGTGTGTTATCTATATCCTATGATGACTAATGCGATTATGGCACCTTTTTTCAAATTATATATGACGATTTATACAAGGGGCAACCATTTTAAGCTCTAAGTGAAAATCAGGTCGCGTTCAACCACTCTTCCCAGTCTTTTCTTGTATTCCCGACAATAAATGGTTCAATACGTTTTTTATCAAGTTCTGATAAACGGTCATAAGCATATCCCCCCAGTCCCACCTTAAGTTCAGGGAACTGCTTCTGCAAGGATTCAGCCAATCGTACGGTAATAGGAATGTTTTTCTTTAAGGTACACGACATGAACATGTAAGTAGGATCAACTTCTTCAATGACTATATCGATGTCCCCGCCGGCGATACTCTGACCTAAGTATATGACATCATAGCCCTTACGTTTTAAATACAGAGCAAAAATCAATAACCCCAACTCGTGTCGTTCATTAGGTCCACAGACTAACAGTGCTTTAGGAAGGATTGAGTCAGAAGGCACCGATAATAACATCATTCCGATACGTGAACGAATGAAGTGGCTTGCAAAATGTTCATGAGCACTGGTTATTTGATTCTTCTCCCATAAATCACCAACCTTCACTAACAGAGGCCCTATAATGTCGATTGCAACCGTTTCTGGAGTGAAAAGAGTGAACGCATGATCCAATTTTCTTTGAGCTTCGTGTTCATTAAATGAGAGCAATTGATCGAGCAATTCTTCAGTTATTTTATCTAACTGACTGGATTGACTTGAAGTATCCGTTTCAGTGATCGTTTCCTGATTACTTTCCAGAAGAGAGACGGCTTGCGAGATGGTAAACCCTTTATTTACTTTTTCCATCAGCCATTTCAAGATTTTAAGGTGTTCATCGGAATACAAACGATGTCCCGCTTCATTCCTTGAAGGGCGGATCATTTGATAACGGCGTTCCCAAGCGCGCAGGGTACCAGGCTGAATGCCCAATATCTGAGAAACAGCTTTAATATTGTATTTCGGTTTTGTTGTCGCCATCGGACTGCCTCCAAATTCTCATTTTGCTTATATTATATAGGAATGATAAATATTGTGTAAAATTTGTATATTCTTTTTATAATAATTGGATAATGTCTGTCAAGATTTCCTTATGGTTATCAGGTGACATTCGGCTTTAGTTCCCAAACGAAGCGGCATCAAGCTTGTTCCGTACCCTTCACTTATTAAGAAGGGAATGCCATCGTTACTGAACCATCCTCCCCTTGTATAAGGACCAACTCCGAGAAATCGAATCTGACCACCGTGAGTGTGTCCAGCTAAAACAAGATCAAATCTTTTTTGATCAACTGTATTCATTTGCTTATAGACGTAGGGATCGTGAACACAGAGAATTTGGTAAGGATGAATTGAGTCGAT
>NZ_JRNX01000730.1 GCF_000786645.1 Halobacillus sp. BBL2006 | reverse complement strand
ACGGAAGATTATGTCATTGTCGAGACGGTGCGCGGGATTGAATTCGGGAAAGTTGTCATTGCTAATAAATCCGTAGACGAAGAGGATGTTGTCTTGCCTCTTAAAAAAGTTATCAGAATGGCTGATGATAAAGATAAAGTTACGGTGGATGAAAACAAGGACAATGCTTCAGAAGCTTACCGTATTTGTGAAAAGAAGATCCGTGAACATAAATTGGACATGAATCTAGTCGATGTTGAATATACGTTTGATCGAAATAAAGTAATTTTTTACTTTACAGCAGATGGACGGGTGGATTTCCGTACATTGGTGAAAGACTTAGCTTCTGTCTTTAAAACCCGAATTGAGCTGCGTCAAATCGGTGTGCGTGACGAAGCGAAGATGTTAGGTGGAATTGGTCCGTGTGGACGGATGCTTTGCTGTTCCACTTTCTTAGGTGACTTTGAACCTGTATCCATAAAAATGGCCAAAGATCAAAATCTATCATTAAATCCAGCAAAAATTTCCGGCCTCTGTGGTCGTTTGATGTGTTGCCTTAAGTACGAAAATGATGATTATGAAATCGCTAAGAAAGAACTGCCTGATTTGGGTGATAGCATTGCGACTTCTTTCGGAAAAGGAAAAGTTGTCGGGTTGAATATGCTTGAGCGTATGGTCCAAATCGAATTTCGTGATAAAGAACGTGTTCTTGAGTACTCCTTACAAGAGTTGATCGATGAGGGAGTCGTTCAAACAGAAGCCACAGAGTAAAAGGTGGAGTCAAGTGTGAAAAAGAAAGCCATTTTTGAACATGTATCCCATTTAGAAAGCCAGATTGGTGAGCTGTATGAACAGCTTGGCGATTTAAAAAAGCAACTTGCTTATTTACTTGAAGAAAATCAGCATTTATCGCTTGAAAATCATCATTTAAGGCAACGATTAGATAAGGAAAATGAACAGGAAAAACAAAAGTCATCGGGCTCCAAACAGGACCGGGGTCCTGCCGTTGGAGAAGGGTACGATAATTTAGCACGACTCTACGAAGAAGGTTTTCATATTTGTAATTTACACTTTGGCAGCCCTAGAGATGAAGATTGCTTATTCTGTTTATCGTTTTTAAATAAGAAAAAATAATTCCAGGTCCAAGCCTTTCCTTGCTCATCCGAGGAAGGGCTCTCTTTATATAATTAGCCCTGTTATACAATGGATCATTTTATTCCGTTAGTTACCAGGGTTATTGAAGTGTAGAGGGGGGTGTCAACCTACTAATGATGCGCTTCAATTTTGTCTATTGATTTTACTTCAATTTGAAAAGGGACATACTAGCAGAGTTTCGAGAAATAGTTTTGGTAAGGGAAGTTGGGGAAGGGGGAGACTCCTGTGGATAATAGTACAGGGTGAGATCCCACAGGGCGAAGCCCGAGGAAGCTCACCGTACGCCCACGGAAAGCGACTCCTTCCCCTACTTCCCTTTCTCCACAAAATCTCGGATACAATTATTATTAACATTTTTATAGTACAAGAAAGGAAAAAGAAAATATGGTTCAATTGTATGATGATGAACGAATTGATTTTTTATTAGCTGAAGAAAATATGAGAATCATCCAAAGCCCCAGCGTATTTGCGTTTTCTTTGGACGCTGTGTTGCTGGCGGATTTTACTTACGTTCCAAAGACACGCGGCAAGATTCTGGATTTGTGTACTGGAAATGGTGTAATTCCGTTGTTTTTATCACGAAGATCAAGCGTACCAATTACTGGCGTGGAAATTCAGGAGCGGCTCTATGATATGGCGGTTCGTAATATTGAATTGAACGATCTCGGCGATCAGTTATCGATGATTCATGGCGATTTAAAAGACATGCCGAATTACTATGGCAATCGAAAGTTTGATCTTGTGACATGCAATCCTCCTTATTTTCCTACCCCACAAACAAACCAGCATAATTTGAATGAACATCTGGCTGTGGCGAGACACGAAATTCATTGTACGCTGGAAGAAGTGATCGAATCATGCAGTCGTTTAGCGAAATCAGGTGGAAAGGTGTCGATGGTTCATCGACCAGAGCGATTGGTAGAAATCATTGAACTGTTTAAAAAATATAAGCTGGAACCAAAGCGTATGCGTCTTGTTTACCCGAAAGAAGGGAAAGATGCGAATGTATTATTGGTTGAAGGAACGAGAGATGGAAAGCCTGGCCTTACCATCCTTCCTCCTCTATATGCTCTTACAGATGAGGACGAATACACGCCGGAGTTAAGGGAAATCCTGTATGGGAAGTAAGCATTTCGTTTACATCCTCCGTTGTAAGGATCAAACGCTCTATACGGGTTATACAAACGATTTAGAGGCACGTTTGAAAAAGCACGAAGACGGTAAAGGAGCGAAATACACACGAGGCAGAGGTCCTTTCATTCTTGAGGTCGCCAAGGTTTATGAAACAAAAAAAGAAGCGATGCAGCAGGAGTATCGAGTCAAACGAATGTCCAGGACACAAAAAGAAAAATGGATCATGCGGGAATCACAAGGAGGCAGTCTGGATGAAGATACAAAACAGCTATAAGGATGAAGAGCGAGGAGCCCTTTTTATTGTTCCTACTCCGATCGGAAACTTAAATGATATGACTTTTCGAGCAGTGGAAACGTTAAAGAACGTAGATGCAATAGCCGCGGAAGATACTCGAAATACAAAAAAACTACTGAATCATTTTGAAATCCATACGCCTTTAGTGAGCTATCATGAACATAATAAACACACAAGAGGTCCAAAGCTTATCGAACAAATTGCTAGTGGAGACCGAATTGCAGCTGTCAGTGACGCTGGAATGCCTGGGATTTCTGATCCAGGGTCTGATTTAGTTCGGGAAGCTATCTCCGAGGACATACCTGTCATCGTTTTACCTGGAGCAAATGCGGCCCTTCCCGCACTAGCAGGTTCGGGGCTCCCAACAGAGCAATTTTACTTTTGTGGCTTTTTGCCACGAAAGAAAAAAGAGCGCGAGGCTGAATTAGAAAACTTGAAAAATGTGCCGGCTACCGTGATTTTTTATGAATCTCCCCATCGTTTGAAAGAAATGCTGAATCATGTGCGAGAGGTTTTTGGTAATCGACAAGCAGCACTGGCACGTGAGTTGACAAAACGCTATGAGGAATTTGTCCGGGGCAGCATAGATGAGTTGATTGACTGGGCTGAAAAAGGAGAAGTTCGTGGAGAATTTTGTGTAATCGTAGAGGGTACGGAGGAAACGGAAGGTCACGATGATTTTTGGTGGACGCACTTATCAATCATTGATCATGTGAACCATTATATAGAAGAAAAAGGCATGAAGAGTAAAGAAGCAATCAAACAAACCTCTGTTGACCGTAAATTATCTAAACGAGACGTATATCAAGCCTATCATGTGAAAGAAAATTGATATTCCGTGATTCTATACAAAAAATCCCTTACTGTCAGGCCTGTTAACAGTAAGGGATTCGAACGAACATATGTCTAGTCGTCAATGATTAACCTTTGTAGTCGTCTCTTTATCTATGTTCTGTATGTTTTTCTGTTTTTCTATTTTT
>NZ_JRNX01000729.1 GCF_000786645.1 Halobacillus sp. BBL2006 | reverse complement strand
TCCTTATGCTATTCTCTTCGTTTCATGGTTTCATCCGCTCACTTCGTTGAGCGGATTTTTTTATTTTCCAAATTCTCGGTATCAACAAAGAAAGGAAACAACCCTATTTTCTAAAGTAATTTTATAAGGAGTGGATCACATGAACGTCATAACCTCTGAAACGAATTGGATTGAACAACTAAACGAGCTTCAAGAATTGTTTCCGAACTTAGAATTGAGTCGGATTATAGAAAAAATAACCGCGCTTGGACTCAGCGAAATGAGCGAAGAGGAACAAACAAAAGCGCTTATTCTTGAATGTTTATCAGAAATGGACGAATCAGAACCTGATTGGACTTATGCAGCGAGCCGCTTCCACTTAAAGCAGCTGTATAAAAGATCCATGAATAACCGTCAGCAAGCTAAGCCATATAAAAACTTCTTTCATTTGATCAGAACACTGATTGATGAAGGCATCTATACATCTAAGATTCTTACATATTATTCTCATCATGAAATTGAAGAATTAGAATCAGCGATTGATCCAGAACGTGACCACCTTTTTACTTATATTGGATTGAAAACATTAAGTGATCGTTATTTAGCATGTTCAAAATCGCAAGAGACTTATGAACTTCCTCAAGAAAGATTCATGATCATCGCGATGATGCTAATGTCTCACGAAGAAAAAAACCACCGTTTGCGCTACGTGAAGGAAGCTTACTGGGCATTGAGCCATTTATACATGACTGTCGCAACCCCTACGCTTGCGAACGCGGGCAAGCGTTATGGTCAAATGAGCTCATGCTTTATTGATACGGTTGATGACAGCCTTCAGTCCATCTACGACAGTAATACAGATATCGCCAATCTTAGTAAGCACGGAGGCGGAATTGGTGTTTATTTAGGTAAGATTCGCAGTCGGGGAAGCGATATTCAAGGCTTCAAAGGAGTCTCGTCAGGAGTTCTGCCATGGATGAAACAACTGAACAATACAGCTGTGAGCGTCGATCAATTAGGTCAACGCCAGGGTGCCGTAGCTGTTTATTTAGATGTATGGCATAAAGATATCTTCCCTTTTTTAGATAGCCGTTTGAATAATGGGGACGAACGCCAGCGCACCCATGATTTATTCACGGGTGTCTCTATTCCTGATCTGTTCATGGAAGCCGTAGAGAACCGAGCGGACTGGTACTTGTTTGACCCTCACGAAGTACGCTATGTCATGGGTTTTTCTTTGGAAGACTCCTTTGATGAAAAACGTGGAGAAGGATCTTTCCGGGATAAATACCGGGCCTGTGTAGAACATCCCCACCTAACGAAAGAGAAAGTCTCTGCCATCGAAATCATGAAACGAATTATGGTCGGTCAGTTAGAAACAGGCACGCCTTATATGTTTTATAGAGATGAAGTCAACCGAATGAACCCGAATCAGCATGCGGGCATGGTTTATTGCAGCAATTTATGCACGGAAATCACCCAGAACCAACGACCTACGCTTCAAGAGGAACAATATGTAAAAGATGGAAAAATCATCACAGTCAAGGCCCCAGGTGACTTTGTCGTTTGTAACCTCTCAAGTATTAATCTTGGACGTGCGATCCCAGAATGTGTACTGCATCGATTGATCCCTATTCAAGTCCGTATGCTCGATAATGTCATCGATCAAAATACCATCCCCGTCCTCCAGGCCCAATTAACGAACCAGGCTTACAGAGGGATCGGACTCGGTACCTTCGGATGGGCACACCTGCTTGCTAAAAAGAAAATCGCCTGGGAATCGGAACAGGCTTTAAATTATGTTCATGAAATATACGAAGCGATCGCCTACTACACCATTGAAGCAAGCAGCAAACTCGCGACAGAAAAAGGGAGTTACCCGTTATTCGAAGGCTCAGACTGGCATACGGGAGAATTTTTTATTAAACGATCGCTTGATCAAAAAGGAACATGGAACTGGGAGGTATTGAAAAATAAGGTGAAAAATCAAGGGATGAGGAACGGATACTTGATGGCTGTCGCCCCGAACTCCAGCACTTCCCTCATCGCCGGAAGCACAGCTAGCATCGATCCGATTTTCAAAAGGTTTTATTCAGAAGAGAAAAAGGATTATAAAATTCCAGTGACCGCACCTGATTTAAGCCCTGAAACCTATTGGTACTACAAATCCGCTTATGATATCGATCAGCATGAAAGTATAAAGCAGAATGCCATCCGGCAAAAGTACGTCGATCAATCGATTTCT
>NZ_JRNX01000075.1 GCF_000786645.1 Halobacillus sp. BBL2006 | reverse complement strand
GCCGCCCTTTTCGTACGTGTTTCACTTGCTTTCATGGCAAGCTTCACACATTATTTCTCCTTCATTTCTTAAGTAGGATTTTACTTCTGCAAACCCTTTCATAATTGGGTAACGTAATTTCACATAAACGACATCGTTGCCGTTAATTTCTTTCCCGCAACTAGCACATTCGGGTGCTCGGTTTACCAATTGCTCCACCTCCACATGTATGTCATTCCCCTTTTCTACGGTCTACTTCGATAAAAGTTCCCGAATTTCCTATTCTTTTTGGATATTTCATTTTAAAAGGTAATATCCAGTTCCCCTTTAATATCATGGAGCAGCTCTTTATGCTTTTCTTTCGAGACTGCCGGTCTTTTTCTGAGTTGATTGATATCCTTATGAGTAAAGATAAAAGTGCCATTCTTTAAAATGTAAAATCCATATTCCATAGAATCTCCGCTTTCAAGTTTTTCATTTTCAGAAAACCCAAACATATAGGTTGGTTGTGACTTTATAGTCTGAAAAAGACTTGTACTCGCCGCTTCTTCTAACGGTAAGCCATTAACCTTTTGTAAAATGGATTCGATCTTAGAATGATCTGTCACCATCTTTGTACGCTCTTCCGACGACTCATGACCTTCAACCTTTTGAATAAATAAGGTGTTTGCAAAGCTCGGCTGCTCAATTTGAACTTCTTTTGCAGAAGATGTGGAACATGCGGTTAGAATCAATATCAAAACAAGACTGGAATATATTTTAGCAGTACGATTCATAGAGTCAGTCCATCCCCTTTTCAAAAAAATATGAAAAGTAATCGTGGTTGAACGTCTAGTTCCAGAGTTCTAAATGCTTTCCTATTGGTTCTGATGAACACTATTCATTGTTCTTCGGTTTACTCTTTTTCATCACTTGGTAAATATTTCGTAATCCAACCAGGATCAATAAAATAAACGCGACTGTCCTGACCTCAAAACCATTCTCCATATAGACTGCACTTAAATATATAAAAATAGAGGCTGCAGATATTAATACGATGTTAGCTATGAGAATGATAATATTTTTCGAGTTCATACCTTCTCTCCTATTCTCCATTAATCTTATCGCTTCTTCTATTTTCCATAACAATTATTTCAAATTTTCATAGTCCTGACAAATGAACATTCTCCAAACAGGTGATATACCTGTAATCGGAATAAAATTGACTTAAAATTATGATAATGGTATTGTGGTTGTTTATGAACTGAAAATCAATTACTATAGAAATAGCGAATTTTTTTATTGAGGAGCGTATTTATGAAACCATCCATTTATGGATTGACGTTTGATCAATTGACGGACTGGATGATTGAGCATGGGGAGAAGAAGTTCCGCGCGAAGCAGGTATGGAACTGGCTCTACCAAAAACGTTTAACAGATTTTTCTCAAATGAAAAACCTGAACCAATCTTGTATCGATCTGCTCGATCAACACTTTACAATTGAAACGTTAACCGAAGAAATCAAGCAGGAATCACAAGATGGCACAATCAAGTTCTTGTTCAAACTTGATGATGGAAACGTCATTGAAACGGTTCTGATGCGATTCAACTACGGACTTTCCGTATGTGTGACGACTCAAGTCGGTTGTAATATCGGCTGCTCGTTCTGTGCCAGCGGTATATTGCGTAAGAATCGTGATTTGACAGGCGGCGAAATCGTGGAACAGATCATGCAAGTGCAACAGCACCTAGACAAGCAAGGAAAAGATGAGCGTGTCAGTCACATCGTAGTCATGGGTATTGGTGAACCATTCGATAACTACGACAACTTGATCGACTTCTTGAAAGTCGTCAATGATAAAAAAGGCTTATCCATCGGCGCTCGTCACATCACCGTTTCCACGAGTGGCATCGCACCTAAAATGTACGAGTTTGCGGATGAAGGGATCCAGATCAATCTGGCTCTATCCATTCACGCACCGAATAATGAACTTCGTTCTCGTATCATGAAGATCAATAAGGCTTATCCGTTAGAAAAGCTGATGCCGGCGATCGACTATTATTTAGAAAAAACGAATCGACGGATTACGTTTGAATATATATTATTAAAGGACGTGAACGATCACGTAAAAGAAGCCCATCAACTCGCGGACCTGCTGATGGACAAGCGCCACTTATCGTATGTGAACTTGATTCCATACAATCCAGTAGCCGACCATCCGTACGAGCGAAGTGAAAAGGAAGCAATCCTGTCGTTTTATCAAACCTTGATGGACCGCGGCATTAAATGCGGCGTTCGTACAGAGCACGGAACGGATATCGATGCTGCATGTGGTCAACTTAGAAGTAAACAAATCGAAAAAGAAAAAGCACGCAAGAAGAAAATGCAAGCAAACTAAAAGCATGAGGCAAACCGCCTCATGCTTTTTTATTCATTCTTATCCGTCTCCTCACTCTGCTCTTTTTCGAAACCGGCCGATGACTCCAAGGGGGCTGTACCAATATTTAATTTTCCGCTAAGATCCTTCACACCTAGCTGGGCAATGTTGTTGATCGTAATCAATTTATCCAGCGTGAGATTATCGACGAAAATCCGGGGACTGGGGTCCTTATTCGGGGAAACCGGGCCTTTTCTTTCCTTCTCTTGTGCTAATTCTTTTTCTAAGCGCTGAATTCTGCTGCGCATTTTATTCATTTCTTCTTCAAATGCTTCAAACGTCTCCTTTAAATAGTTGTCCAAATATTTCACAATTTTTTTCTCTATTTCTTTCAATTGACGGTTCGACATTTGATTGAACTTTTCATTTTGAAGAATGGTATCAATATGTACTTTCTGCTTATTTTGTTGCTTTTCAAGGGTCAAGAGGTGTTCTTTCATTTCCTCGATTAATTGTAAGTGCGTCTTTTTTTTCATTTTGTGTCATCAC
>NZ_JRNX01000728.1 GCF_000786645.1 Halobacillus sp. BBL2006 | reverse complement strand
AATAAAATGAAAAAAAGCATCTCCTGTTAGTCCATACACATCGACTATTTATCCTGAAGAATATAGAGTTATTGCAGAGAGTGATATGAGGAAGGCACAAAGTAAAGTAATGATAAGAACTATGTATACAGAAATTTCGTTACACAATGTAACTTCTATTCGAATTAACATTTCTGATTTCACTGACAATGCTGTTACATTTCCTCCGTTAAAACGACTATATACTTAAGATTGTAGGTTTACTAACGAATCACCCACGGGTATGGGTATTAAATACTATATTTGAAGGTGATCAAAGTGATTAACATCTTAGTAGGAGCTACAATTTTATTTATTGCATTTAACTTAGTCTACTTTTTCCGGAATAAGACCTATCGTCAAAGCTATTTCAGCTCTTCCCTTTTCTTAAAACTATTCTTCGTATTAACAGGTGTATTGGTAGGATTTGGATTGCTTTATTATCTGTTATCAATAAAAGAAGTCGTATTAATACAAAGCCTTTCTTCTCGTACACCAATCGAGCCAAGCTTTCTCAATTTCTTATACTTCAGCGGAGAAACACTAATGAGTGTAGGTTATGGAGATATGATTCCAATTGGAATTACCCGTTTTTTTGCTCTCATAGAATCGATGATCGGTATACTAATGCCAACCGCCTACTTCATCAAAGCACTCGAACGATCGAATTCAAGAAAAGAAGAAGAATCCTAACCATATCTTAGAACTCTATACAAAATGGTTGTGTACTTTCATTTAAGCAGAATTCAATTCTTTCTCTGAAATTCATAAACGTTACCATTTGCAAAGCCTGTTGGATAGGATAAAACCCTACCTCCAAACTTTCTGGAGAGGTGGTTAATTGTCCTCCAACCGGCTTAGCTAAAAACAGGGAATTACAAATGGAGTCTTTCACATTTTGAAATAACCCACAAAACTTTACCACCTCAATATCCACACCTGTTTCTTCTTTTGTTTCTCTTATGGCAGCACCCTTTAAAGATTCGCCTTCTTCAACTTGTCCACCCGGCATTTCCCATCCTCTTTTAGGTCCCTTAATTAATAGAATTTCCTTTTGTTCATTGAGTACAATTGTAGCTGCTGACACAATATGTTTTGGCGGAGTTTTAATATCTTTCGTTTTCTGTTCCAATTGAGTTCCTCATTTCTATTGAATTTAGAATACCCTTATGAGTAAGAAATCCTTATTCTTCCCTTAAATATGTAACGATGAAAAGTACCCCTGTGATTAATAATAGAATGGATAGAACTATTGGAAGTATGCCTATCTCTATAAGAGCGGTTCCAAAAATTCCATAACTTCGATCCCATCCCTTCCCACCCTCTTGCGACAGAACTTGCGAATAAACAGATGCCGCAATCAATGTAGATCCATATATTATGGCACTCGATAATATGAATACCAATCCAATATTTACTTTTCTAATTTTAATCTCCCCCGATCTATTTAACTATATAATATATCTACCAAGGAATGAAGCTGATCCTTTGTTGTGATAAGACACCCTTATGTTGAAAACTGTTTTCCAAGACACTTAATTAAATAAAATTCAAAAAAGAAAAGCTCGCCCGGATGGCGAGCTTTTACTTGGACTAATTAAACTTTCAGACGTTTACGTCCTGCAAGTAGAAGGGCCCCTACTACAGTAAGAAGAAGACCTGATGCCGTCTTCACAGGAAGAGAAGTCGAGGTATCAGGCATTTCGCCGCCTTTCTCTCTCTCCATTCGGCTTCGGTCTTCCAAAACCCATTTTCCTGCTTCATAACTGTAATTAATTTTAACTGTATGTTTTCCATACTGAGCACCTTCTCGATCTTGAGTCACCGTATAGTGATTTTCATCGACTTTTTCCATATGATATTCCTTATCGAGATCCAATTTAACTGGACCATCCATAGCTTTTAAATATAGCTTGCCATTTTCTTCATAAAAGTAAGTTTCTAAGTAACGATCTGCAAGCGGCCAGACCATAATGCTTTTCATTTCTTCTTCTAATCGATCCATGGAGTCATACTTTTTCACTTCTCCATCATCTGTGGTTTCAAGAGTGAAGAAGTCATTGAATTGCTGCTCCAATTTTTTTACCGGCGGTTCCCCGTGACTCTGAGCAAAAACCGGCGCAGACATCCCTACAAATACCAAACAAGCGACTACAACAACTGGAAATTTCTTAATCATTTTTAACCTCCTTTTAGTAGTTACATAGATTGTGTTTCGGTTTTTTGTTACATTTAAACGTATTTTTGTAATTAAATTGAAATAATTCCAGTTACTTATGGAATGTTGGTAAATAAAACACCTTGCTCATCGGCAAATAAGAAATCACATAACATGCACTCTATGAAAATTATCGCAACTAAACAAGTTAAGCATTGAAATGATTAGTGTATTTCAATCCCGGGTACATACTTTCAGAACGCTTTGGAGGTGTTTAAGAATGGAAATGATCAACATTAGTAATACAGAAATAAAGGCAAGCCGTATTGGTCTTGGTACTTGGGCCATTGGAGGCTGGATGTGGGGCGGAACGGATGAAGATCAATCGATCCGTACAATCCACACAGCGCTGGACCAAGGAATTAACTTCATCGACACGGCACCTGCTTACGGCTTCGGTCGTTCAGAGGAGATCATCGGAAAAGCCGTTCAACAATCCGGAAAAAGAGAAGACTTGTTGTTAGCGACGAAGACCGGAATTGATTGGAATGATGAAAGCGTTTTTCGTAACGCAAGCAAAGAACGCATCCACCAGGAAGTTGAGGATTCGTTAAAACGACTGCAAACCGATTACATTGATGTGTACCAGGTTCATTGGCCTGATCCCGTAACACCAATTCACGAAACAGCTGAAGCTCTTCACTACCTTTATAAACAAGGAAAAATCCGAGCGATTGGGGTCAGTAACTTCAGTCCAGAGCAGATGGATACGTTCCGAGAAGCTGCACCTATCCATACCCTGCAGCCCCCTTACAATATGTTTGAAAGAGAAATTGAAGAAAAGACCTTGCCATACACCAAAGATCATGACATCACCACTGTCTCTTACGGCTCGCTGTGCCGCGGTATGCTGTCAGGTAAAATGTCTTCAGACAGGGAATTCGAAGGTGACGATTTAAGAAATAATGATCCTAAATTCCAACAGCCCAGGTTCAAGCAATACTTGAATGCTGTTCATGAACTGGAGCAATTAGCGCAGAATCGTTATGGAAAGAGCGTCCTTCATTTAGCATTACGTTGGGTCCTTGACCAGCCAGGCTCCGGTATTGCACTAATGGGAGGCCGACGTCCAGACCAGCTTGATCCTGTGCAGGAAGTAGAGGATTTCAAGGTTGATGAAGAAACGATGCATGACATTGATGAGATTTTGCTGAAGCACGTTAAAGACCCTGTTGGTCCGGAATTCATGGCTCCGCCAGATCGCCAAGAATTAGGATTAAAATAAATCATCATTAAGCGCCGGACTTTTTTATAGTCCGGCCATTTAATTTTTGGGAACCTTTATGAGAGAGTATTCGTACTAACAATAGAAACTAGTGAATCAGGAGGTCCGCTTATGGATATCATTATTTGGGTCATCATTATCGCGTGTTTTATAGCCAGTTTTGCCAGCGTGGTATTCCCGATCATACCAGCTCCCCTCGTGCTGTGGATCGGTTTTCTCGCTTACTTTTTCTTCCTGGATGGAGACCCGCTTTCATGGTTTTTCTGGATAGGAATGATCGTATTAACCGTTATATTAATTGTTTCTGATATTATTGCAAATAGTTACTTCGTTAAGCGTTATGGAGGAAGTAAATGGGGGGAGCGAATGGCTGCAGTCGGTGTCATTGTCGGTTCTTTCATCATCCCGCCACTTGGGATTCTCATCATTCCTTTTGTTCTTGTTATTGCTACGGAATTGATTCAAAAACGGTCATCTAACGAAGCTTTCAAAGCTGCAATAGGTTCATTATTTGGATTTCTAAGTGGAACCGTTGCTAAAATCATCATTCAAATTATTATGATCGTTTGGTTCTTTTTTGAGATATAAAGAAGGTGCCCTGCCATTGAGCAGGACACCTTCTTTTTTTGGTTGTTT
>NZ_JRNX01000727.1 GCF_000786645.1 Halobacillus sp. BBL2006 | reverse complement strand
TTTTCTGCTTATGACGCGAGTGTCTGGGCGTGGGAGCTGGATGAGTTGTTTCCCACCCAACCCTAATCCGTATTTAGCAACGGAACCGAAAGTATCTCGGAATCAAGTCTTCCACAATCCTGCACTTATGTTGAAAAACCTTTAGAGGCATTATAGTACTTATGAAAAAAACATCTCTCAAAAATAACAATACCGTTTAACACAGCATGAAAATAAAAAGAAGGTGAGCCATCAAAAGACTCACCTTCTTGCTATTATTGTTCTGTTTCAGTTTCTGTACCCTCTTCAGAGCCAGAATCAGAACCGGAATCGCCTTCCATATCACCGGATTCCTGGTCTTCTTGTTGTTCCTGATCTTCCGTGTCGCCTTCTTCGTCCCCTCCACCACAAGCAGCCAACGTAAGTACTGAAGTCAATCCGATTGCAAGCATCCATTTTTTCAACATACGAGAAGTCCCCTTTCAAAAATAGAGTACAATCCATTTTTACCCTATATTTGTAAAGGAGGAATGAATCGGGGATAAAAGAATGGTAAATGTTTGAAAATTATAAGTTTACCCAGGCATTTTTATCATAGCCGCGTTTTTCCCAGTACCCGACGTGTTCGTTTTCGATCAATTCAATTCGGTTTAACCACTTGACCGACTTATAGGCATACATTTGAGGAACGATCAGCCGGACAGGTCCCCCGTTGCGGCACTCAATAAGTTCTCCATCAATGAGCATGGCCACCATGATATCGTCTCCCATCGCTTGTTCTATCGTCAATGTGTCGGTGTAAACGCCATCCTGCGAATAAAACTTTACATATTTTGCTTCATTTTTAACCCCTGTCCGATTTAACAGGTCTTTCAGTTTGAGACCTTCCCACGTAACATCATAGACGCTCCAGCCGGTAACACAATGGAAGTTCGAAACCTGTACTTCTCGGTTCAGATCGACAAATTGCTTCCAGTTCCAGGACTGAGGCTTGTCGACGAGGCCATCGATTTTGAATGAAAAATTTTTATCCGAAATCTCAGGCATCGTTGTAACGGTATAATAACGGAAGTTTCCGCTCCGTCCTCCGCCTACCGGGGGCTTTGAACGAGGAGCGGGTGTTGGTAATGGAGAGAAAGCTTCCGTTAATGGCAATGGAGATGAAGGAGAAGTTGTTGTGGTAGAGCCAAGATAAGGTTTCAGCCATTGATAAATGAATGGAGTGAAAATTAAAGCAATGGCCGTGCCTGTCCCTCTTCGTAAAAGTGTCCTTCGGTTGAGAATCGGATTGCCTTTATCAATAACCATTCTCTTCTCCTGGAGCTTTTGCAAACGTCTTTTTTCCAGTTTCTTAAACCACAAACTTCTCGTAATGCTGTGATAGATCAGATAAGGGACGCCGCCCCACGTCATAATGTCGTGAATGATTAAGGCAAAGGAACTGAACCCAGGTCCGAAGCTGCGGTGGTAGGTTAGCACGAGTCCGGACAAAATCAGGGACAAGAGGATAAATAGGACAAGATAAAGATTTTGCCGATTTATTTTTCTTTTTCGTAATGTTTGTAAATGGCGGACCATTTTCGGCCCATATAAAATCAACGGCAGGATACTGACAAAGCCTGCCCAAATATGAATGTCCTTTACCCAAATCCTTACCTGGGGGAGCCATTGTCTGAAATCGGAGGAGACGAGTACGAGGCCGGTGAAAGCAAGAAACGTGAAAAGGATCGCATTCCAGTGGTGAAGCTGCTTCAGTTTTTGTCCGAATTTCTTCTGGATTTGATAGAATACGCTTTTATCCACGACTTACACTCCTTCTAGTGGTAGTATAATTTGAAAAATAGCACCTTTACCCGGCTCGCTGATTACTCCGATTGTGCCTGCATGAGCTTCGACGATATGTTTAGCAATCGCAAGTCCCAGACCCGCCCCGGCGGATTTTTGGTTGCGAGAGGCTTCAACTCGATACGTACGCTCAAAAATGAGTTCCTGATGTTCTTTTCTAATTCCTTCTCCTTGGTCAATGACTTCAAAAGACACCGTCTCCTCACCCTGCCTGATTCGAATCTGAATATTCGTGTCCGGGTTGGAATGACGGAGCGCATTATCAAGTAAGTTAATCATGACTCTCTTCATTTTCTCCCTGTCGATGAAAACTTCTTTAACGCGGTCAGGCAAATCAATATCGACTTGTCTTCCTTGTTCTTCAAGCGTGAATCGTTTATGTTCCATGACTTCCAGCAGCCACTGGTCCAGGGCGACCCACTCTTTGTGAAGTTCCAACTGTCCTGAGTCATAAACGGAAAGTTCGAAAAGCTGCTGGATCATTTGATCGAGACGCTCGACTTCAAGAGAGATCGTATGCATATATTGTGCTTTAGACTTTGGATCGTCGACAACTCCATCTTGTATTGCTTGAATAAATGCGCGGATCGAAGACATCGGAGTCCTCAGGTCATGAGAGATATTGGCAACGAGCTCACGCCGGGATTTTTCAGACTGATGAATTTGTTGGAAAGATTTTCGTAAGCGATGATTCATGTCGTTAAACTGACGGGTTAGAAAACGGATCTCCTTTGGACCTTCTTCAGGAATCGGTGAGCCGAAATCCTGGCTAGAAATGTGTCGTGCTTCCTCAGATAATCGCTTGATGGAACGCTCTACCGGAGAGGTCAACAGGTAATAGACGAAGAAAGATAGGGCAGCAGAAAAAAGCGTCAACAAGGAAAGCCACCCGATCATTTCAACAGAAAGAAGCATAGAAAAATAACTGATGATTAAAAAAGTACTCATTAAAAGAATACTGCTTCCATTCGCGAGTAAAAAGATTGTTTTGATTTTCATCCTGATTCCCCCGGGTCGAACTTGTAGCCAATTCCCCACACCGTATGGAGCAGTTCGGGATTTGAAGCGTCTTTTTCTATCTTTTCCCGCAGCCGGCGGAGATGAACCGTTACAGTCGTCGTATCTCCATCATAGGCAGTATCCCAGATTTGATGGAGAAGTTGACTTCTGGAGAACACCTGCTTCGGATGAGTGACCAGGAGTAAGAGCAGGTCGAATTCTTTGACGGTCAACTTTACGGAAGTACCGTGCGCTGTGACTTCTCGCGTCGTTGTAATTAAAACAACTCCTCCAGATTCAATTGTTTCTCTCTTTTCCGTAGAAGGAGGTTTGGATGAATCGATCAAGCGGAAGATCGATTTGACTCTTAAAACGAGCTCCTGAGGGTTGAAGGGTTTGCTCATGTAATCATTCGCACCGATCGTCAAGCCGAATAAACGGTCGTAGTCCTCCGACTTTGCGGTAAGCATGAGTATAGGTGTCTCATCCTCTGTACGGATGGTTTCACAAACTCGCCATCCATCTACCCTTGGCATCATTAAGTCTAAGATGATTAAGTCGGGGTGATGTTTTCTCCATACAT
>NZ_JRNX01000726.1 GCF_000786645.1 Halobacillus sp. BBL2006 | reverse complement strand
TACTATAGAGAAGTTTATCAATCCCAGCGAGAGGATGTGATGTAATGGCTCGCCAACCCAGACATATGGGAATAGGTACGGCTCCACCAAAAGTAGAAAATATAAGAGCAACCCTGACACGGATTTGGGGTTATATGGTGACAGAGAAGAAGCTCTTCACTATCGTCCTCGGGATGATCGTAATAAGCTCGCTTTTGTCTTTACTTGGTCCCTATTTACTCGGAAAGACTGTGGATCTTGTTATTGAAGAACCACAAACCAATACGCTGTCTATCATGATCGCAATTCTCATAGTGATCTATATGTTCCACTCCATATCCCTGTGGCTGCAAAATTATTGGATGATTGGAATTGCTCAAACGACAGTTTATAAATTAAGGAACCACTTGTTTTCACATCTGCAGCGGCTACCGATTCTTTTTTTTCAGGAAAGGCAACAAGGAGATCTAATGAGTCGGTTAACCAACGATGTGGAGAATGTGAGCCGCACGTTGAACACAGCCGTCGTCCAATTTGTGACGAGTGTCTTAACGATCACGGGGACCATCGCAATGATGGTTTGGCTCAGTCCTTTGCTGACCTTGTTAACCTTGACGATTGTTCCGGTCATGTACGCCGGGATGAAGTGGATAACGAAGCGGACAGGAAGTTATTTTAAGGAACAGCAAAAGCACTTAGGGGAAGTCAATGGATATGTGGAAGAGATGTTCTCTGGACAAGCTATCATTACCATGTTCTCTAGAGAAGATCGGGTCATTCGAGATTTTGAAGAAAAAAATGAAGCTTTAAGACATTCGGGTTACTGGGCCCAGGTGTATACAGGCTTTATTCCGAAATTAATGAACATGCTGAATAACTTAAGCTTCGCCATCATCGTCGGCGGGGGTGGGTTATTAGTTCTGAACGGCTATGTTTCGATTGGAGTTATCGTTACGTTTACGACGTATGCCCGTCAGTTCACTCGTCCACTTAATGACCTAGCTAATCAATTCAACATGATTCTATCTGCAGTAGCCGGTGCGGATCGAGTGTTTCAAATCATTGATGAATCAGAAGAAAGCAAGGATGAGAAAAACGCCAGCGAGGTGACGACCCTCCAGGGTGATATTCAGTTTAGAGATGTTTCCTTTTCTTATGACGAGAAAGAACAGACATTATCACATATCAACTTTTATGCAAAAGCGGGGCAAACCATCGCTTTAGTTGGGCCGACAGGGGCGGGTAAAACGACGATCGTATCTTTACTGTCTCGCTTTTATGACCCTGATCAAGGAAAAGTTCTGGTTGACGGAAAAAATATCAATACCATTACTCGTGACAGCTTAAGAAGTCAAATGGGTGTGGTTTTGCAAGATGCCACTATGTTTCATAAAACAATCCGAGAGAATATTCGGTACGGACGAGTAGATGCCACAGATGAAGAGGTTGAAAAAGTGGCAAAAGACTCGCACGCGCACGGTTTTATTATGAAGCTGCCTAAAGGATATGACACGGTGCTGGATCCTGATGGAAAAGGGGTAAGTCACGGTCAAAGACAGTTGCTATCCATTGCCCGTGCGATGATCGCCAACCCTTCTTTACTGATTTTAGATGAAGCAACAAGCAGTATTGATACAGTTACCGAGTTGAAAATTAATGATGCATTAAAGAAATTGATGGAAGGCAGAACAAGCTTCGTCATTGCCCATCGGCTTAATACGATACGTGCTGCCGATTTAATTTTAGTCATGAAAAAAGGAAAAATTATTGAAAAAGGGAATCATAGAGACCTATTAAAAGGAAAAGGGTTCTATGCAGATCTAGTGAAAACTCAACAAGCCG
>NZ_JRNX01000725.1 GCF_000786645.1 Halobacillus sp. BBL2006 | reverse complement strand
CCTCTGCCCTTTCCGAACCGGAAATCCTCTCCGATAATGATACGAGACAGATTTAGTTGATCCAAATGCTCAAAGACGAACGTCTCGGGAGAAGTACGCGCATATTCTTCTGTGAAGTTAACATGATAGTATCGATCAACACCAAAGCTCTCAAGAAGTTCGCGCTTATGATGAGAAGAAGTGAGCGTATATTTGTACTCTTCCTCCCCCTTCAACACCCACTTCGGGTGCTCTGAAAAACTGTACACGGCAATCCCTTCATCCCTAGTGGAAGCCTTATTAGCTTCATGAAGAAGAGTTTGATGACCAAGGTGGATCCCATCCATTTTTCCAATGACCAGTACCGTTTCTTTTTCATTTTGCGGAGGTCTACCTGTCACTTCTATCGTTTCCATCTCCCATGCATCCCCTTCTGCCTATTGTTTAAACCTATTAATTATAATATACCAACATCTATTTAATCAACCTTACAAACGATTTGCAACTCTCGTGCACCTTCGTTTTAATGAAGGTACAGGTGATTATTTTTTAAAGAGGAGTGGGGCCATGATTGAAGAGGCAAAAACCTTTGCTGCAAAAGCTCACGCAGGCCAGAAACGGAAGAACTCGAACGTGGACTATATCGTCCACCCCATTCGTGTAGCTGAAACGCTGAGAGAAGCTGGTTTTCGAGAAGAAGTTATTTGTGCAGGATACCTTCACGATGTTGTTGAAGATACCGACTTCGAGTTAAGCGACATTGAAAGACACTTTGGGGAAGAGGTTAAGCGAATCGTCGCTGCGCATACAGAAGATAAAAGCCTGTCATGGGACAATAGGAAGAAACATACGATTGATACTGTCCAAACTGCTTCATTGGAAGTGAAAGCATTGATCATCGCAGACAAATTCGACAACCTCCAGTCCCTTAATGAGGATTTAGAAAGAGAAGGTAATGCCGTATGGCGTCACTTCAACGCAGGGTATGAGAAACAGAAATGGTATAACGAATCGATTGTAGAAGTTATGGAAGAAGGGATTAATCAAGAAAACGTCCCAACATTCTTCCACACCTACCGAAAACAAGTAAAACAAACGTTTGATTAAATCGAAAAGTGCAAAGGGGCTGGGAGACCTGACTCGCATAAGTAAACCTGCGCCGTGGCGGCCTTTGCCACAGAGCGG
>NZ_JRNX01000724.1 GCF_000786645.1 Halobacillus sp. BBL2006 | reverse complement strand
ATTTTTTTCATTTTTTTCCCTTAAAACAAGCTTTGAAATTTCAGAAATACTAGTATAATCAGAAATCAATCTACATAGAAAAGGGAGTGTCATTAATGAGAGCACTAGAAAAAGCCAGCAGTTTCGTAGGGAGCACCTTTGCCATTTGGGTTCTACTCTTTGCGGTCTTATCTTTTATTATACCATCAGGATTTACTTGGATTGCTCCATATATCGTACCACTACTTGGCATCATTATGTTTGGGATGGGCTTGACATTGTCCAAAAATGACTTCAAAGAAGTTTTCAAGCGTCCAAAAGATGTAGCCATCGGTGTAACAGCTCAGTACACACTCATGCCACTGATTGCATTTCTACTTGTGACGGTTCTTCCGGTATCACCAGAAGTAGCCGTAGGCGTAATCCTTGTCGGGTGTTGCCCAGGAGGAACCTCTTCCAATGTCATGACTTATTTATCAAAAGGAGATACCGCATTATCCGTCTCGATTACAGCTGTATCCACTTTACTCGCACCACTGTTGACACCGTTGCTTGTGCTGTTATTTGCCAGTCAGTGGCTACCAGTCTCTGCAAGTGCATTGTTCCTATCCATCGTCAAAATTGTCCTCATCCCTATTTTACTTGGGCTGACTGTTAAAGCGATTTTCGGTGAAAAAATACAGGCAGGCGTTAAAGCCTTACCACTTGTGTCGGTTGTTGCCATCGTTGCTATTGTGGCAGCCGTCGTCAGTGTCAATAAAACTCAAATTGCTGAGACAGGAGCAGCCATTTTCGCCATCGTCGTCTTACACAACACCCTTGGCTATGCAGCAGGCTATGCTCTCGGAAAGCTCTTTAAAATGGATCCTGCCAAGAAGAGAGCGGTTTCGATCGAAGTCGGTATGCAGAATTCTGGACTCGGCGCTTCACTTGCTGCTGTTCACTTCAGTCCTCTTGCAGCCGTACCCAGTGCCATCTTTAGTGTTTGGCACAATATTTCCGGACCGATTATTGCTACTCTCTTTCGTAAACAAAAGGAAAGAGAGAAGCAGAAAAAGAAAGATACCATTCATCAAGCTTCATAAAAAAAGACCAGCAGAACGTAATGTTCTGCTGGATGATCTTTTTACTTGTTAATCAAATCTCTAGCATCAGCGTATTCAAGTCCTTGCGCTTCTGCAACGGCTTGATAAGTCACATATCCTTCTAGAGTGTTGATCCCTTTGAACAAGGCTTCATTATCCTGGCACGCCTTCACATATCCTTTATTCGCAAGCTGCAAAGCATAATGAACCGTAACATTGGTTAATCCGATCGTAGATGTTCGTGGTACAGCCCCTGGCATATTGGCTACTGCATAGTGAAGGACCCCGTGCTTTTCATAAGTAGGATTGTCATGAGTGGTAATCCGGTCGGTCGTTTCAAAAATACCGCCCTGATCAATGGCCACATCGACGATAACAGACCCTTCTTTCATTTTTCTCACCATATCTTCAGTAACTAATTTAGGTGCTTTGGCCCCCGGAATAAGGACCGCTCCAATTACTAAATCAGATTCAGCCAAGGCTTCATGGATATTTAACGGGTTTGACATCAACGTATTGATATCAGAACC
>NZ_JRNX01000723.1 GCF_000786645.1 Halobacillus sp. BBL2006 | reverse complement strand
GGGATCTCGCGTCAAACCTAGATACGCGAGGGCTCCTTCAGCACCGACAATCACGTCCTCAATATGGATTTTTACTGAAACCTCTTTGGGTTCTTGCATGCCGGGAACCTTGTGGAAAATGACTGTATGAACACCTTTCAAGCGCTCTTTGAAGATTTCCTTCTTTTCTTTGTATTGAGTAGTAGGAAGGGATACGGCCAATTGATCAATGTGGTAATTGATTTCACTTTCGGTTGGTTGAAAAAGGAGGGCATGATAAGCAGCTATGGAATGAAGGAGAATATAAGTACGTTCCTCATCGATTTTTTGGTTATTAAAAGAGGTTAGACTGACATTCCTTTGTCTCATGGCTGACTTGCCGATGTAATAAAGCTCACGCCTGTCAATGATCGCCGGGCTTTTAATTTCTACGATGAGATTTTCCTCAAAATCGACATCTTCTTCGTCGTAAGGTTTTTCATAAAACTCTTCATCGAATAACGCGATAGCATTAGGCATTTGATACTCGACCATTTCACCATCGTCTGAAGCGATGACTTTATACCAACTGTTTCCAACATCCACGGCAAAAATGTTGTTTCTTTTCATTTGATCGACCTCCTAGCTAAAGCCTATGCGAATCAGCCCAGGAGCGGTGCATGTACATACTAAATCTTTTTATAAAATCAAACGCTCATAGATAAAAAGCTATCAATCTGAAAGCTTGTAACAAAAATCCACATTTATACTGATTCATTTAACCATGCTTAGTAGACAGGTTCGCATAGAATACAGTGAGGTTTAATATAAAGGAGGAAAAAATTGATGAAAAAAGATAATCACCATGAGTGTGTAAACCTTAATGAGTCTGCGTCAATTGAGCAATGTACAAGTAATCTTGATTCTGAAACTCCAGTAACTGGGAACCGTCAGATCAGAGTACCTGTTAATTTAGGAACCTATGATGTTACGAGTCACCTGGTTGCTAACATTAATTTCCCGCATCCAGTTTTGGAAATTAAAGATATCAAGAAACGAGTTGTGGTAACTCAATGCCGTCTTATGACTCGTACAGCTACAGCAACAGATCCATCTTCAGTGGGACCTTTCCCATTATTTCTTAAGGGGTATGTGCGTAAAAACATCCAATATGCGTCCCCATGTCATAATGATAGAGGTGAATGTATCTCATCTGAAATTAAATCGTTAACTGTAAAAATTCCTTTCGAGTGCATGACATCAGTTACACTTGCAGCAGACGTCTTTCTACCTGTCACCAATACAAGAACTGAATTTGATTTCTTCAGAGCGCAAGACTTAGGTAAAGGCTTCCCGGAAAAAGATAAATTCCTATCAAGTGACATTTCTCAATTCCATCAAAGAAGCACTCAAGCTTATAATGATCTTCCATATTGTGAGCTTGTTTCAAGTGAAATCATTGAATGGGATGAATCGACAGATCGACGTTCCTTTGGCGACGGTCCGGAAGATGAAGGCTACTTCCATCACGTCGTTGAAAAAATGATGCTCACGTTTACTATCCGAGTTCTTCAAGAGCAGCTAGTTGACGTTAATGCTTAAGAGGTAATAAACATGATCGCCACTATGTTGAATAGTGGTTGATTATGTTTTTTTATTTATATCCTATTCATTTATTGGTTCATTGAATGTTGTACAACTTATTTAGATTTACATACTTCCGGAAAATTACCGAACTGCAAGCGTTGGAAAATAAGTCTGCTAAAAAGAAGCTTCATTAATATATAAACATTGTTTTCCAGAAAGACCTTTTTGTTAAAAAAGCAAAACTCAGACTTTCGCCCAGACATAGTCATTTATCCCACATACGATGGAGTATATTTCATCAAGGAGGAAGATCAATGACAGAGGCACATAACGATTTTCATAAGCATGAATGCAAAGAGTCATCAACGGTACATCACTGTGATAATAAAACGGTTAAGCCACACGTAAGTATTGGAAAAATTACAACAAAGGTACCGGTGGTATTAGCTGAACTTGAACTGCAATTAAACATTGACGAAACGATTACTTTCCCAGAGCCAGTCTTAGAAATTAAGGACATTAAAAAAAGGGTCGCATTAACTCAATGTAGATTGCTCCTTCCAACTAATAAATTATTCGTAAAAGGCTTTGTGCGCAAAAATATTCAATATGCAAGTCCATGCAATGAAATCGACCAAAGCACTTCGCAAACAGTAGCCTCTGACTTGCACTCTTTTACGGTAGATATTCCATTTGATTGTGTAACAGAAATCAAACAAAAAGACTTTTTATCCATGCCGGTCATGCCGAAAATCAATAATCGTGAAGAATTTGATTTTGCTGTTTCCAAATCACTGCCATCTGGATTTCCAGAAAAAGATCAGTTGTTATCGAGTGATCTTTCTCAATTTCACCAGGAGAGCAAACAGTTCTATAATGAGCTTCCCTATTGTGAGTTAATTTCTAGTAAGATCATTGAATGGGATGAAGCATTGGATCGAACTCCCCTTCCAGGAAGTGCACCGTTTAATGAAGGGTACTTTACAAAGGTAGAAGAAAAAATGGTTGTCGATATCAGCTTGAAAGTCTTACAGGACCAGCAGATACGTGTGGCTTCGACCACGAATGATGATTGCGATTACTAATGATGTCCTACGATAAAGAAGAGTGAGGGGGGGATAGAAAGGATGCTTAGAAGAGCAGCACCTTTCAAGAGGTATGAAGCGTGATCCGAATACATTCATTCAAACGCACTGGAATAATCGGGGGAAGCAAAGAAAATCATCACACAGCCGTTCCATAAAGAATGTCCGTGCTAAATCACCTAAACATTATGATTACGACCATGCTGAAGAAAATATAGAACACAGACGGAATGAATCCCAGAAAAATAAGATTTATACACCCTCTATAGAAGGGGAAAAGGCCATTCGTCCAGTGATTTCTCCCCCGCCTGATCTATTTGATAAAGAAGTAAAAGAAATAACACATCAGAATGTTGAAGAAAAATCAAAATATGATAGATCAGAAGAAATGAGAAAGCGTAAATCCTCGATCAACAGCAAAAAAAATACTAAAA
>NZ_JRNX01000722.1 GCF_000786645.1 Halobacillus sp. BBL2006 | reverse complement strand
AAAAAGAATAAAAATAAGGCTGTCCTGAATCTCAGGGCAGCCTTTTTTGATAATAAAATACAGAAAAAATCTTTTTTCAAAACCAAACTCCCTTACTAGGACTTTATCAATCCTTTAATCGCTGCGATAACGGATAAATCCCTATGCTCTGAATGATGAGGGATAAAAAAACGACTCCAAAGCATAAGGCGAGCAGCGTATCCGCTTTTCCAGAAGTCGCGGCTTCCAGGCTTAATAACAAAACAACTGACATCGTTCCTCTGATCCCTGACCATGTTACAAGTATTGCAGATTTCCACCCTAACGTTTTTCTCCACAATGGGAAGAATTGAACCATACCTGAAATCACGAAGAATCGAATAACTAAAGAAGCAATAAACAGTAAAGCAATCCACCCCCATAGATTCCACGCTATATGATCCATCATCTCAACCCCCATCATTAAAAAAACGATCGAAAGAAGTGAAGGTTCTACCACGTCCCAGAAGCCAGCCAGCGATTCGCGATAATGATCTTCTTTATTGGTATGATTAAACTCCCATGAAAGCATAATTCCTGCGGCCACGGTCGATAAAACACCCGATACGCCGATATATTCAGCCAAATGGAAGTTTCCATAGGCAAGCACAATGCTCAGCATGACCTGGACTTCTTTATGGTGTGTAAAATGGACGGCTTTACTGACAATCCATCCAAACAGGATCCCTAATACGGAGCCTCCAATAGAAACATATAAAAACTCTCCCAGGAATGGCCAAAAGGAAAAAGCTTGCTGATTCGTAAAGACCCCGAGCAGGACAGTGAACAATACGACGCTTGTACCGTCGTTAATCATCGATTCACCATCGACGACGTCCGCTACTTTTTCATCATTGGAGGAAGACTTTAAGATCGAAACGACAGAGACCGGATCCGTCGGCGTAAGAATCGATGCAATCAGCAGAGCTCCGATGAAAGTGATCGATAGCACGGAACCAAGAACGACATAAGCAAAGAACCCTAGCAAAATAGCAGTAAGTACTAACCCGACTGTGCTTAAAGCAGCGATGATTCCTGCATGCGATTTCAGCGCTTGTGGTGAGTAGCGATAAGCAGAAATAAACAATAAAGCAGGGAGGAAAATATCGTAAAGCACTTCTTTTGTTACTTCTAGATTTTGAAAAAAAGGAAGGAAAGACAGACCAATTCCGAGGATGAATAGCACCGTCGGCACGGGAATGTTCTTTTGCTTCTTATCTAAAGTAAAAACGGTATATCCAATGAACAGTAAGATGATCACCTGGGGAATTGTCATAGAATCCTTTCCTTTCATAAAGAAAACACATCAGTTCAAGCTGATGTGTTTTCTGTACGGTTTTGTTGTATTCTTTTCACCCAATATACAGTTGCACGAATCATGATATAGACGGCACAAAAGGCCAAAAATCCAAGGATACTGACGGCAGCATCTGCAAATTCCATATTCCCTCTGCCTGTGATCTTTTGCTGGATTTCTACAGCGAACACGAAGACTAGCATTAAGGTAAACGAGAAAAGGAATGAAATCGCAGTAATGCTCAATTTCGCTAAATAATGGAACAGAATATCTATAAAAAATAACCCTATGATTCCTAGAATTCCGATCACCCAAAAGTGGAGGTCCTTATCTGTGAGGTTCCATCCCATCATGCTGGTCACATCAATTAAAACATCATGCCAAACATTGACGAGTTCGGCTAATATCAAAATAATCTCTTTCATGAGGCTTTTCATCTTCTCCTTTTTACGTACCTAATCTTTCCATTTAGGATACTCTACCATATTTACTCTCCTTTTGATACCTTTTTTCATAGAGTTTATCTTCTATTAACCTGTTCGGTTCTTTTTTTAAATATTTTACTTTATTCAAGAG
>NZ_JRNX01000721.1 GCF_000786645.1 Halobacillus sp. BBL2006 | reverse complement strand
ACAAGAAAAAAGAAGAGAAAATTAAGGATCTTAAAGAGTTCATTGCACGGTTCAGCGCCAATGCTTCCAAGTCAAAACAGGCGACATCCCGTAAGAAATTACTTGATAAGATTACGTTGGATGATCTTCAACCGTCCTCTCGTAAATATCCTTATATTTCTTTCAATGCAGATCGTGAAATTGGAAATGATCTACTGACAGTGGAGAACCTATCGAAAACGATTGATGGAGTCAAGGTTCTTGATAACGTAAGCTTCACCCTTAACAAAGATGATAAAGTCGCTCTAGTTGGTTCGAACGAGACGGCTAAAACGGCACTGTTCCAAATTTTGATGGGAGAAATGGAACCCGATGAAGGGACGTACAAATGGGGTGTGACGACATCTCAAAGTTATTTCCCTAAAGATAACTCTAAGTTCTTCGAAGGTTCCGACTTAAGCCTTGTACAATGGTTGCGTCAATATTCCCCAGAGGATGAAACAGAAACATTTCTACGTAGTTTCCTAGGGCGTATGCTGTTCTCAGGAGAAGAAGCGTTGAAAAAAGCGAAGGTTCTTTCTGGAGGAGAGAAAGTACGCTGTATGCTTTCTAAAATGATGCTCTCAGGTGCTAACGTATTACTTTTAGATGAGCCGACCAACCACTTGGATCTCGAGTCCATTACCTCGCTGAACAAGGGTCTCATTAATTTCAAAGGATCCGTCATTTTCGCTTCTCATGACCATGAATTCATTCAGACGATTGCGAACCGGATCATTGAAATCACTCCGAATGGCATCATCGATAAAGAGATGACCTACGATGAATATTTAGCAGATCCAGAAATTCAAAAACGGTCTGCAGCCTTAACTGAATAATGTAAAAAACCTGCCATGAACTGGCAGGTTTTTTTATTTTTCTACCTTTACAGCTATGTATTTCCATGTAGAAACCGACAAGAGAAAGCGTTTCTTGCAAAGTAATCGCATAAAAAGTTGTCGAAATCATGAAGATTTACACTCTTTTTGCTGTTGTATAGGCAAATTCTCTCGCTCTGTAACCTCTATGAAATGTTGATGTTATTTTTGCAATCAAACTGTTAGGTTCCTGTTCTTAAAATCTACTGAGATTCTGATAGTCTAGTAATTGTGAAATGAACAACGCGCAATCACGTGATAAGCAACACTTAAGAGGAGGCAGAATTTCAAATGAAAAAAACAGTCTTAACTGTAGCGGCTACTGTAGCATTAACAGGGGCCTTCGCGACGTCTGTCAGTGCCGAGGAATATACAATTAATAAAGGTGACACTCTTTGGAGTATTTCCCAAAACTATAATGTGTCTGTCGATCAATTGAAATCTTGGAACGGATTGAATTCCAATTTAATCTATCCTAATCAAACATTAACCGTTTCCAGCGATTCCAAAACATCGACTTCATCTAATAAATCAAGTAACGCATCTACTTACACAGTAAAATCCGGTGATACACTTTGGAGCATTTCTCAGAAGTACGGAATCTCAGTTGATCAGCTGATGTCTTGGAATAATCTATCTTCTACAATGATTTATCCAGGAGATCAATTCTCTGTAAAAGGAGAAGTTTCCCCTGCATCTACGAAGTCTAGTAATTCTGGCAGCAGCTCCAGCAATAGCAGTTCCAGTAATTCAACAGCTACTCAGACAAGCTCAAGCGAGGATTCAAGTAACGATGTTGTAAAAGAATTCACTGCTGAAGCGACAGCTTATACTGCGTTTTGCACAGGATGCAGCGGTGTAACTGCTACTGGTATCGATCTTCGTGCCAATCCTAATCAAAAAGTCATTGCTGTAGACCCAGATGTCATTCCACTAGGTTCTAAAGTATATGTGGAAGGTTACGGTACAGCAATCGCTGGTGATACAGGTGGAGCAATCAACGGAAACCGAATTGACGTTTTCATGCCTGATCGTGAAGACGCACTCGCATTCGGCCGTAAATCAGTTAAAGTACAAGTCCTAAGTGAATAGTTGGAAGCAATTTTCTCTACTTGCTTGTATCTTATATAATAAACCCCACTTTCGTTGAAAAGTGGGGTTTTGTTGTTCTTATTGTTTTGAGTTAGGAGCGGTTATTGATAGACTAATAGCACATCTATAGGAAGAAGGGAGTTTTTCATAATGAGAGCTATCGTCCATGAAGGAAAAACTGGTTTTGAAGGGTTATCTGTAAAAGAGGTTGAACGACCATCCATTGGAAACAAGGACGTACTTGTGAAAGTACATACCGCGGGAATGAATCGTAGAGATGTGGCAGTCGTAACGAAGCGCCACCAGGCCGAAGATCCAGCCTTGATTCCGGGTTCAGATGCATCGGGTACGATTGAAGCCATCGGTGAAGGAGTAACCAAATTTGAGGCTGGGGATGAAGTAGTGATTAACCCAGGGCTTGGGTGGCAGGAAAATAGCGATGCCCCTCCAGAAGGATTTGAGATTGTTGGTTTGCCTGACAATGGCACGTTTGCAGAGTATTATTCTTGTACAGAAGATCATGTGGAAAGAAAACCTTCTCATTTGAGTTTTGAAGAAGCGGGTGTACTACCTTTAGCTGCTTTAACTGCCTACCGGGCTTTATTCACTCGAGGACAGCTGAAAGCAGATCAAACGGTTCTACTTCCTGGAATTGGGAGCGGTGTACTGACTTTTGCTTTGAAATTTTCAAAAGCTCTAGGAGCGCGAGTGATCGTGACTTCGAGATCCTCAGAAAAACAAAAAGAAGCACTTGCCCTTGGAGCTGATCGAGCTATTGATACGAATTGTGACTGGAATGAAGAACTTTCCGATGAAACCGTCGACCTGCTTATAGAAAGTATCGGGGAAGCTACTTTTGAAAAATCACTTAACGTCATTCGAAAAGGGGGAACGATTGTCACCTTTGGAGCGACGACAGATGATCAAGTTCAAATTAATATTCGTCAATTCTTCTATGGTCAGTACAATTTACTTGGATCAACCATGGGGAGTGCAGAAGAGTTCCGTGAAATGCTTACATTTATTGAAGAAGAGCAGATCAAACCACAATTGGATCGTTTATTTAAATTAGAAGAATATAAAGAAGCATTTGAATACTTGAGGGATACGAAGAATTTCGGGAAAATCGGATTTTCTTTAAAGCGCTAAATTTTTAACAGTTAGCTAATAAGGCTGACCATTTATTCTTGATTCAAACTTAGTAGCAACTCCGAATTCAAAAACCAAACCGAAAAAACATACAATAATCGAACGAATGTGCGTATGATTGGACAATTCATCCACCTCTTATTGTAAAATAAAGTTAAGACTTTATTGGTAAGGGGTGGATGATTTTGTCTCACAAGAATAACCCGAAGCGTTTTGCACTTAATATGAGTGCAGCTCAATTTACAAAGTTTTATATTATGCATTTGCTGCAAGTTCATCAGCCAATGATCAGTGAACATTTTAAAGGTGAATTTAAATCTTTGACGAAAAATTGGATCCCCGCACCATCGACTTTACTAGACACATTGCATGAAATGACCGAGGAAGGTTTATTGTATCGTAAAGAAGATTATAAGTCTCATGATAAGAAGAGACAGAAAGTGTACTGGTATTACTTGACCGATCAAGGGAAGGAAGAATTTGATGTGCTTAAGAAGAAGTATAAAATATTATTTGAAGAACAATTGCAGGTACTGAATCAAATTATGAAAGACGTTTACTAAGAAATCATCAACAAAGAGGTGTCGATCATGAAACTTGGGGTTTTAGACCAAAGTCCGGTTTCCAAAGGACAAACGGCAGGAGAGGCCCTACAGCAATCCATCGAGCTGGCTCAGTATACAGAAGAACTAGGCTATAGCCGTTATTGGGTAGCCGAACACCACAACACAAATGGTTTAGCAAGTACATCTCCTGAAATTCTAATCGGGCAGATTCTAGCCTCTACAAACCGAATTCGGGTCGGGTCTGGCGGAGTGCTGCTGCCGCAGTATAGTCCATTAAAAGTAGCAGAGACTTTCCGTATGCTTGAAAGTTTTTATCCAGGACGAGTAGACCTGGGGCTAGGTCGGTCTCCTGGAGGAGGTAGTAAAACACGGCTTGCTCTGACCGATAATATCGAAAAACCACTAAGTTCTTTTTCGAGACAAGTAAAAGAGCTACAGAAATTCTTGTACGAAACGATATCCAAAGGGGAGGTCCATTTTGGTGTGCATGCAAGACCGGACACTCCAAATCAGCCGGAATTATGGGTCTTAGGTTTGACGGATAGAGGGGCAAGACACGCTGCAGTTAATGGTACTGGCTTTACGTTCGGTTATTTTATTAACCCGTCTCATGCAGATGAAGCTATAAAAGTTTACAGGGAGAAATTTAAACCATCAGTCGGTTTGAAATCACCAAAGCTGAACACTTGTATATTTGTCATATGTGCCGAGACAGATCAAGAAGCAGAAGAAATGGCTTTAAGTCAAGATATGTGGCTGCTTCAAGTGGAACAGGGAATTGAAACCCGGGTGCCTTCTATTGATGAAGTGAAACATCATTCATTTTCGGATAGAGAGAAAGAGAAAATAAAACAGAATAGAAATCGCTGCATTATTGGAACACCAAAGAAAGTACATAAGGAGCTCAGGAGATTAGCTGATACTTATGGGATCGATGAATTTCTCGTCATTACGAATGTGTATGATTTTGAGAAGAAAAAGAAATCTTATCGTTTAATCTCCCAGGAGGTAAACCGTTAAAACTTGGGCACAAGCCTATTCGCGAGATTTTCTCCTACTTTTACCCATACCGTACCCCCTCCGTCAGCATATAAAGAAGTAAAGGGGGGAATTGGAATGAGTAGAGGTTATGGTGGCGGTTTCGCGCTTCTTGTTGTTTTGTTTATTCTCCTAATTATTGTAGGAGCTGCTTGGTGGTATTAATTGATAAAAGTGTGGCTTAGGCCACGCTTTTTTCGATTCTCTAGAAACATGCTTCCCATTTCATTCGCATGAGGAGTACGCTATAATAAAAGACATTACGTTTTTTAAAGGATGGAATGAAATGAATCATCAAATACTTGGAACTATACAAAAAGCTAAAGTATTAAAAAAAATCGTTGAAGGGTTCGTCGTTACAGTTCAAGATTCAGAAGTAACCTTACCTGATGAATATGCCAGCGATGACATCGAATTGGATCAAGATGTGGAAGTCTTTCTTTACGAAAATAAGAAAGGACAAGCTGTCGCGACTATGAATCTCCCTGAAGCAACGAAGGATGCGTACGGATGGGCAGAAGTTGTAGAGGTACTGCCGCATATGGGAGTGTTCGTGAATATTGGACTTGAGGATAAGGATATCTTAGTCTCCAGTGACAATCTCCCTTTACTGAAATCTGTCTGGCCTAAAGAAGGAGACAATTTATTCGTAAGTTTAGAAGCGGATAAGAAAGGAAGATTATTAGCTGAGCCGATATCTGAGTATGAGGTTATTGAAGACTTGGAGAAAGCTCCAGATTCTCTTCTTCATACAGTTATTGCAGCACGAGTGTATCGCTCGACAAAGGCTGGATCAGCTATCCTTACAGAAGAGGGTTACCGAGGGTTTATCCATCCTCATGAAAGAAAAGACGAGCCGAGGCTTGGCGAAACGGTTGAAGGAAGAGTCATCGATGTGAAAGAAGATGGTACCATCAATGTTTCTTTGCGACCGTTAAAGCAAGAAAGCATGAAAGAAGATGCAGATGTTATCTTTGATTATCTCATCGAAAATGATGGGGTTATGGAGCTCCACGATAAAAGCGATCCTCAAGAGATCCGAGAAAGATTCCACATTAGTAAAGCCGCATTCAAACGCGCATTAGGTCAGCTGATGAAGGATGGAAAAATTGAGCAAAAAGAAGGAAGAACAACCATCAAACACGATTAACTCTTTATTCAAACTAAGTAGCAACTCCGAATTCAAAATAAAAAAACTAACAATAACAAA
>NZ_JRNX01000720.1 GCF_000786645.1 Halobacillus sp. BBL2006 | reverse complement strand
TCGTTGACATTTTTATATTCAAGGGAGTGGAGAGAGTTTTGAACGGCCTTTCCTTGTGGATCGAGAACGCCCTCTTTTAATGTGATGTAAATCTTTACTTTGCGCATGTGTTTGCCTCCAGTCGTTGTAATATGTTTTCGTACGTAGAGATCAGGTCTCCGATATTTTCGCGGAACACATCTTTGTCCATTTTTTCGCCGGTTTCAATATCCCAAAGGCGGCACGTGTCCGGAGAAACTTCATCTGCAAGAACAATCGTCCCATCTGCCAGACGCCCAAATTCCAGTTTGAAATCGACGAGCTGCAGATTGGCTTCTTTAAAAAGCTGAATCAGTTGGTCGTTGACGGATAAAGCCATCTCTTTGATGCTGATCAATTCTTGTTCCGTAATGTCTGTCAGGTGATACGCATGGACATCGTTAATGAGCGGGTCATTGAGTTCGTCTTTCTTATAAAACAATTCGACGATTGGCGGGGTAAAGCGTGTTTTCTCTTCAATACCGAGCCTGCGGGTAATACTGCCGGCAGCGACGTTACGAACGACAACTTCCAATGGGATGATCGTCGTCTTCTGGACGAGCTGTTCGGTATCGTTCAACGCTTTAATAAAGTGGGAGTCGATTTGGTGCTGTTTCAAATATTCAAAGACTTTAGAGGTAATCAAGTTGTTAAGGCGTCCTTTGCCCTCAAACTGATCTTTTTTCTTTCCATTAAATGCGGTGGCATCATTTTTATAAGATAAAATCAACTGATCTTCATGATCATTGACGTGGTAGACTTTCTTCGCCTTTCCTTCATATAACAACGAACCCTTCATGTGGAACACCTCGCTCAAATTGGTAATTTTTGTATGACCTGAGGTGGTCATTTCTTCCACCTCAGGTCATACAGATATTGGAAATCCTTACAAGCCGATGCGGTCGAAGATGCGGTCGACGTTTTTCAAATGATGCTTGTAGTCGAAGCACGCATCTAGTTGTTCTTGGGACAATGTTGACGTGATCTTGTCATCTGCTTCGATCAACTCACGGAATGGTACACCGCGTTCCCAGGATTCCATTGCTTTCGGCTGAACTAAATCGTAAGCCTCCTCGCGGACCATGCCCTCATCAATCAACGTCAACAGGACACGCTGGGAGAAGATCAAACCGTACGTTTTCTCCATGTTTTCCTGCATGCGTTCAGGAAAAACCGTCAAGTTTTTCACGATATTGCTGAAGCGG
>NZ_JRNX01000719.1 GCF_000786645.1 Halobacillus sp. BBL2006 | reverse complement strand
AAATGAAGCAAAACAAAAAAGAACAAGTCATTAAATTAGATGAACCAGTTGCGGAAAAACCTGATGAAAAGAAAAACCTTAGCAAAAAGGCACTCTCAAAAGCCAATGAAAACGCGAGTGAAAAAGCCCATGAAAATGCGGCAGCTAACTCCGCCGTTCATGCAACTTCAAATGCTGACAAAACTAAAGTAGAGAAAACAGAAGAACCTAAAGAACTCGAAGCAAAAGAAGAAGTACCAGTAGTCAACGAAGATGCTGGACAAGACGAAGCTGCAGAAGAAAATGAAGAAGCTGCTGCAGATAAAGAGGAAGAAAAAGATACTTCTAAGAAAGCACATTCTATGGCTAGCGAACATGCAAGCGATAAAGCTCATGAAAATGCCGCACCAAACTCTGCTGTTCATGCATCTAAAGAAGACGTAGAAGAAACTCCAGAAGCTGATGAAGCAAAAGAGGAAGAATCTACGGAAGTTGAGAAAGACGAAGATGAAGCCAAAGAAGAAGCTGCTGAGGCAGACGAAAAAGGTACAGAAGAAGACTCTACTAAAGAAGAAACAGATGAAGATAATAAAAAAGAAGATTCTACTGAACTTGAAGTCGTTGAAGAAGAAGCTACAGTAGAAGAATCCACTGAGGTTGAAGCAGATGAAGAAGCAAAAGAGGAAGAGTCTACTGAGGTTGAAGTACGTGAAGAAGACGAAGAGTCCACTGACGTTGAAACTGACGAAGATCAAGAAGCGGATCAAAACACTTCTTCTGAATTAAAGGCGGAAGCTAAGGCTAGTGAAAAAGCTAATGAACAGGCGAAAGAACATGCAGTTGAAGAGTCTGCTGTAAATGTTGTTGTGACTGAAGAAGAATCCAATAAAACTGACGAAGAAGAAGTTGTATTGGAATTAGAAGCAGAAGGTACAAAAGAAGACTAAGTCTTCTATTTGGAACTGAGGGAAGCTCCCTCAGTTCTTTTTTTATAATTAGTTATTGATAAGAGTATTGTCAGTATTTTATTTATGCATTTTTGCAAATATTTGCTTGAAAAGGGGAGGGGGAATCGTTTATAATAAGTTTTGTCGGTTGATAGATTCCTATTTAACCTTTATACCTAACGGGGCATTAGCTCAGCTGGGAGAGCGCTACACTGGCAGTGTAGAGGTCAGCGGTTCGAGCCCGCTATGCTCCACTTATACAAAAAAACCTTGCTAATACAAGGTTTTTTTGTATGACAGAGAAGCGGTTATATGAGTAGTACAGTTTAGTTGAGAGGTTCTCAAAAAGATCATTTGAAAAAGTTATATTTTACAAAAGGAAGCAGCGGAACATTCTATTCCGCTGCTTTCTTTTCTATTCAAATATACTCTAAACCAAAACAGGCATCTTCTCTAGTAATTGAACACCACTTGAAAATCCAGGCTCAAAGCGGCGGATGTTGACAGCGACATGTGGCCAGATCATCATTTGCAACTCGCTCACAGGTATGAACCCAAAACCGAGACCTGAAAGAGAAGCATCCGGAAGGGTCGGGAGTTTACGCTCAATGTATTGTTGGATAGAAGTAGAAGTCATGCGTTCACGGGAACCACTGACTACCGCTTCGATAAGATCATCTGCAGGCTCTGCTTGCTTCATCCAAAGATCTTTATTCATAACATCTTCGATGATCCAGGTGTAGGTTTCTTTTTCTGAATGATACACAAGCGTATACTCCATCGTGATACCGGAATCCAGGTGGTGTTTCCAATGGAATACGAGATGAAGCGGACGGAATGCTTCTTTCGTTTCGGTCACCCAGTGAGAACGGTCATATTTTCGTAGAGAATGAATAGCATCCTCTATAATTTGTTTTTTCATTTGTTTGTCATTTGTGTGCGCATGAGACATACAAAAGCCCTCCTTCAAAATTCAAATGTCATTAACTTATGAAATATTCTAACACATCAAAGGGCTTCAGAACGCTGAATTGAAAAAGAAAAAAAGATATAAA
>NZ_JRNX01000074.1 GCF_000786645.1 Halobacillus sp. BBL2006 | reverse complement strand
TCTACCTTTCTGTTAATACAACACTTTTTCAGTGGCTTCCTACATGGAGATAGGGGCTTTCCTAAATAAGGCAACTTAAAGCAGCGACCCCGCTCCATCAATGTACATTTCCGTCCCTGTAATGTGCCTGGAGGAATCAGAGGCGAGGAAAACTACAACGTCAGCCACTTCTTCGGGGTGCCCTGGCCGATTTTGCAATGGCTGGTTACCTTCTGGGTATTCAACTGGTATTCTTATTTTTTCTATCGCTTCATCATCTGGGTGAGTGTTATCACCGATGTTCGTTTCGATCGCTCCGGGACAGATGATGTTCACTCTGATACGATACTGGGCTAGTTCAAGTGCGGCCATTTTACCAAAAGCCATTTGCCCGGCTTTAGACGAACTGTAAGCGGAAAATCCGAAGTTAGAAAACACTCGGTTTCCGTTTACAGAGCTTGTGATAATGATACTTCCGCCTTCCTTTTTCATGTAGGGAATGGCATTTTTGACAGTTAAGAATGTACTCCTTAAGTTAGTTTCAATGGTCTGATCCCAATCCTCTACTGTCATCGCTTCAATCGAGGTGATTTTCCCATTAATACCGGCATTTGCAAAAATGGCATCTAATCTTCCGAAACGGTCGAATAGCTGCTGGTAGCATTCTTTGATCTCTTTTTCTTTAGAAACATCCGTTTCAATGATCAGCGCCTCTCCCCCAAAAGCTTCTATTTCCTTTTTCGTTTCCTGTGCATTTTCTCCATTGATATCGGCAAGGGCAATTGCTGCTCCTTCTTTAGCAAGCTTAATCGCTGATGCTTTTCCCATCCCTGAGCCGCCCCCGGTTACTAGAGCCACTTTCCCTTCTAAATTATGATTTGAAGACATAATGATCGAACTCCTTCTCCTATATGATTCAACTTTAGTGGATTTATACCCCAGTACGTGAATATGTAACGTTTGTTTTGGAGATTCTATTTGTTTTCTAAGAGAGGTGGGTTAAAAAATATTTTAAGAATGCTCTCTTGGTATTTACGAATATGATAGCGTTATTTAAGAATTGCTTTGTAAAATTGAAGAATGACCGTAAGCCATTTTTAAGTGTTGGAATAACTCATCAATCTTAATAAAAGAAAGCCCCTTATCCATTCGGAAAAAGGGGCTTTTTTGAGTTTTTGAAGTGTACCGTTAATCTAGTTTTATACTATAGCTTTATTCCCAATACGTGCACCCTTCAAAGAATGCATCCTCCAAGGTAGACTGCAGAATTTCCGGCAATCGTGAATCGATCTCATTGGCTTCCATAACTTCAATACGTTTGCCGCCCACAAGACCTTTGAAGGTGATTCTCTTATCTTTGTTCACATACAGGCGTCCGATTTCTTGTTCAATTCCTAAAGATTCGTGTTTGGATTGGAAGACGATCAGCCCGGTGATATACTCATTTCTTCCTTCTTGGAGGGCTACCTTCTTCCAGTTAGTCGTTTCCTTCAACGCTTCTACTCCAGATTCTGAAATTAGATCAGGATCACGAAGGATAGACACGTCCTCTATCTTAGTTACCCCTAGCATACTGTTGTAAGCGGCGACGGCAATGGTGTTCCCTTCGAGGTTTAGGATGGCATCTTGCTGTCCGGAACATAACTGGCTGGTGAGATCTTTGATGAGGTCAAATACTTCCTGAGTGTTACGCTGAATATCATTTTCCAACTCAAATACGGCCTTTTTTTCATCAAGCAGTTCTCGAATATCCATGGTAATCCCTCCTAAAATTAATGTCACGGTACGTATTTCCATTAAATGGCTGTTGTTAAACGTGATTGATTAAAGTTAGGGAAAATTGCTTAGGTTAGTTTTTTTTTAGGGCCGAAGGGTAATAAAAGTTTTTCTGGATAAGATTTTCAATGATTTTGTCGAATCTATTCCTTTTACTTACAAATTCTATTAATCTATTACAAATACCATCAAAATCGGAAGGGGTTCGACGAATGAAACAAAAAATATCCGTTATACTTTTTGCTTTGATATTTGGAATACTTACGATGGTGGGGAGTGCTTCAGCAGATCCAATTACATACCATCCATCACTAGCCCATAAAGATGGAGCGATGGCCTATCAGCACATGAATTACTTGGCTTATGACATCGGCTCAAGAATTGCGGGATCAGAAAATGAAAGAGAAGCAGCAGAGTATATCAAAGGTCAGTTTGAACGAATCGGGTTAGACACAGAAATTGAGGGTTTTAATTTTTCTTCTAATAAGTCGTCTTCTAATGTAATTGCCTACAAGGAAGGAAAGTCCAGCAAACAGATCATTGTAGGAGCTCATTACGATTCTGTTTCCGCCGGGCTTGGCGTCGATGATAATGCCTCTGGCGTAGGGGTTCTTTTGGAAGCCGCAGAAGTGTTAAAGAATATCAAGACTCCATATTCTATTGTATTCATTGCATTTGGAGCAGAAGAGGTTGGGTTGCGAGGCTCCAAATACTATGCCAATCACATGTCAGCGGAAGAGATTGAAAAGACGATCGGTATGATTAATTTAGACAGCCTGGCTGTTGGAGATCAAATGTATGTGTACGGGAACGATGGAGAAGATGGGTTCATTCGTGATCAAGCATTAGCCATTGCGGATAAAAAGAAATTAGATGTGGAAACCAATCCAGGTCTTAACCCTGACTATCCTGCGGGGACAACTGGAGACTGGAGTGATCATGCTCCTTTCAAAGCAAAAGGCATTCCTTATGGCTATTTAGAGGCAACAAACTGGGAAATTGGAGACCTGTACGGCTATCAACAAACCGTAGAATACGGGGAAGTCTGGCATACGGAAAACGATACGCTAGAATTTATTGAAGAAGAATATCCCGGTCGGGTACAGGAACACTTATCGACGTTCAGTACATTGTTGACGGATTTGCTTAAGTTTATGGACAAGACGAGTACCTCTAAATAATGATAATTTAAAAACCCTCGTTAATGCGGGGTTTTTCTTATGAATTCCTTTTCTGTATCAAAATTAACTCCCACAGAACTTTGGGGTAACCTAAGGAAAGCTTGGTTAAATTACCAATACTTATTCATCAAGCTTTTAGGATCGTCTTAATGTATTGATTTGGTTTCTCTGTTGTATAGATTTACCACTTTTATTATATACCCAGTGGGGTATATAATAAAAGTGTGAACTAATCTAAAATCCATTTAACACTAAGTCAATTCTTACCTCAATACTTCTAGGCAGTAATAACTGTTTTAGGAAAGAAGGTTTTCGTATGGATCAAAAGAAAGTCGTTTATTTTGTGTCGTTGAGTTCTAATGTGCCCTATGTTTTAAAGAAAGCCCTTCAAATGGTCGAACAGAATTATGAAGTCGCCATCTTTTTTGATCTTGATGGTGCTCGTGTACTAGATAAACGATATCTAAACTTCATTGATCGAACACACGGCACTGACCTTGCCTCATTAATAAAATTTTCCTTAGACGTTGGAGTTCAATTATTTGGCTGTCAAATGAATGTATTAATGGAGGATGGATTGGAGTTAATAGAAGGAGCAGAATTAGCGGGAGTTGTAACCTTTTTAGATATCGCCTATCAGGCAGATGCGGTATTAAGCTTTTAAAGGGGGAGTTCTACATGTCAAAAAAGGTTGTCGTTCTAGCTCTTCACGATAAATTGGAATCCGTCTATCCACCATTAAATATTGCTGTTGGTGCTGCTTCTTCAGGTGCAAATGTAAAACTTGCCTTTTCGAGAAAAGGATTGAATATCATTAATAAAGAATATATACCGTCTCCATCTGAAGGATTAGAATATTTATCTCATGCCTTAACTCATTTTAATGCTCCTTCGATCTATGACCTTCTTGAAATAGCTGTTGAATCTGGAGTGGAATTTTATGTCGTCGATTTGGATATCAATAATGAGGATGATTTTTCATATCCAGTCGAACAAGTTCCCATTAAATGGGTGTTAAATGAAGCGGTTTCTGCAGATTTATTTGTTCATTTTTAATAGATTACTTTTTGGAAATTCCTATACCTTAATAATATGGAATGTCTGATGTGGGCTGAGGTCAAAGTGTAACTATGACACTCTTTGAATCTAAACTGGCTCCAAAAACTAGCGGAGGAAAGTGACATAAAGACAAGCTTTCGATACGTGCATTTTCTCTTGTTTTCTATAAGTGATGCCACTTTCCTACGGGAGGGTGGCTTTTTTTTGTGGTTGAAGAACGTTGTTCCATGGAGTGAATGCAGTGAGTAAAGAGAAGAAACTTTATCAACAGTCTATGGGGATGGTTTTCTCGTTGCTTTTAGGTTGCCTTGGAAAAGCAAGCGTTATCAATTACTATCATCAACGGAAAGTGTTAGGATAAAAATATTAAAGAAAAGAGGTGGCTTTTTTGAAGAAAATTAAGTTAGGAAACAGCGAGTTAGAGGTTGGTGAAATTTCTTTAGGCTGTATGCGAATGAACGAACTAAGTAAAAAAGATGCGGCTGAAGTCATCGAAAATGCATTGGATTGCGGCGTTGATTTGTTTGATCATGCCGATATTTATGGCGGAGGAGAATCAGAAGAAGTATTTGCTGATGCCATCAATATGAATGATGACGTTCGTGAGAAAATGAAGTTGCAGACAAAATGCGGGATACGTAAGGGTTTCTTTGATTTTTCCAAAGAACATATTCTGAAATCTGTTGAAGGAAGTCTGCGCCGATTAAAAACCGACTATGTGGACAGTCTTCTGCTTCATCGTCCTGATGCCTTGATGGAGCCGGAAGAAGTGGCGGAAGCTTTCACGGAGTTAAAGGAAAGCGGGAAGGTCCGTTATTTTGGCGTAAGTAACCAGAACCCAATGCAAATGCAGCTGTTAAGCAAGTATTTGAAGGATGATTTAATCGTCAATCAGCTTCAGTTAAGTCTTGTACATACGCCAATGATTGATGCGGGGTTCAATGTAAACATGCAAAATGATCCTGCTATTGTGCGAGATAGTAACGTGATCGAATATTGCCGCTTGAATGATATTTCTATTCAGGCCTGGTCTCCCTTCCAGCACGGAATGATCGAAGGTCCGTTCATTGGAAATGATGCGTTTCCAGAGGTGAACGCCAAACTGCAAGAGTTAGCTGAGAAAATAGGCGTAACAGATTCAGCGATTGCAACCGCATGGATTTTACGTCATCCAGCGAATATCCAACCGGTAGTGGGCACCATGAACAAGGGACGTTTGCAAGACATCGCTAAAGCATCTCATATAGAACTATCAAGACAAGAGTGGTATGAACTCTATCGCGCGGCCGGAAACGATCTGCCATAAATCACCAAAAGACTTACCTGAATTTGACCTTAACAAAAAGTATGATATAAAGAGCCTCTCTTTCGTTCGCGAAACTTATGAGAGGCTTTTTTATGCGGAAAAATAGAAAATTAACTGTTACGAAATCAGTTTATATGAAGGAAACTGTCTTCTTTAGTCGAAGTTAATTGGTAAAAGGAGGTAATTGTTATCGAGAATCTGGAGAATGTGAAGGAGTGGCTATATAGATGACTCATCCCTCTGTTTTTCGTATGCCAGCTTCGATTAATTATGGACGGCAGGCATTTAAAGAAGTAGGCGAACTGGCAGCAAGTAAAGGGAAGAAAGCTCTGATCATTAGTGATAAGGTGATGGAATCTCTTGGATATGTCGAGGAGGCATGTGATTACCTATTAAACGCCCATGTGGCCAGTGAAGTTTATGTAGGAGTCGAGTCAGAACCGACAGATATTTATGTAGAAGAAGCATTAGAATTACTCAAGGCGAAGAATTGTGATGTCGTCCTTTCTCTAGGGGGTGGAAGCTGCATCGATACGGCGAAAGCTGTCGCAGTTTTAGCAGCCAATGGTGGATACATCGGAGATTATATGGGAGGAAGGAAATGGGCTGATCAATCCCCCATTCCACACATTGCAATCCCTACAACAGCAGGAACGGGTTCAGAGGCAACCGATGACACGATCATTACTAATATTTCTAATGATGTAAAAATGATGATTAAACAGCCAGCTTTTATGCCGGAAACAGCGGTGGTCGATCCAATTCTGACGTTGACTTCGCCTCAGCATGTCACGGCGGCGACAGGTATTGATGCGCTTAGCCATGCCCTGGAGGCTTATATATCTAAACAAGCTCATCCGATGACAGATTTAATTGCGTTATCCTCTATGGAGTTAATCGTAAAGAATATAGAAACGGCCTATGCTGACGGGGAAAATGTAGATGCCAGAGAGGCGATGGCGTTAGGGGCATTGCAAGGGGGCATGGCTTTTTCGAATTCATCCGTTTGTTTAGTGCACGGAATGTCACGGCCGATAGGGGCGTTATTTCATGTTCCGCACGGTTATTCAAATGCGATGCTTTTACCTGCTGTATTAGAATTCAGCAGAGAGCCTTCAATAAAGCGGTTAGCGGATTTAGGGAGAATTTTTTCTGAAGATGCAAAAGATTACCCGGATGAAGAAGCTGCTGATCTTGCCGTAACTTCTGTAAAAGCATTATGCTTAAAGTTAGGGATCCCTAATTTAAGTGAATGGGGAATTGATAAGCATAAATTTGAAAGCGCTATCAAGAAGATGGCATCTGATGCTCTAGAAAGTGGCAGCCCAGCGAATAACCCTAGAGTTCCCAGTCAACTAGAAATTGAATCACTATATAAAGACTGTTATGACTATGATTTTTCATTGGAAATTAAAGTGAGATAAATAGGGAGGAGAAATTACAAATGACGCATACAACAGTAAAAACCATTCAAAATTATATCGGTGGTAAATGGATAGACGCTAAGACGAACAAAACAGAAGCCGTTTATAACCCAGCCACAGGTGATGTAATTGCGAACGTACCGATTTCAACTCCGGAAGACGTCGATCATGCAGTGAAAGCTGCGAGTGAAGCCTTTAAAACTTGGAAAGAAGTACCCGTGCCAAAACGTGCACGTATTTTATTTAAGTATCAACAGCTGCTTGTCGATCATTGGGATGAGTTGGCAGAGATCGTGACGATGGAAAATGGAAAAAGTTTTAAAGAAGCTCAAGGCGAAGTCCAGCGAGGAATTGAGAATGTGGAATTTGCTGCAGGAGCGCCGACATTGATGATGGGAGATCAACTTCCTTCTGTAGCCGAGGGCCTTGAGTCCGGCGTGTACCGCTATCCGATTGGCGTTGTGGGTGGTATCACCCCATTCAACTTCCCCATGATGGTTCCTGCCTGGATGTTTCCGATGGCCATTGTGACAGGAAATACCTTTGTATTAAAGCCGTCTGAACGAACACCGCTATTAGCCAATCGCCTAGCAGAGCTGTTTGAGGAAGCTGGCTTACCGAAAGGCGTTTTCAATATTGTCCATGGAGCGCATGACGTCGTGAATGGATTATTGGATCATAAAGATGTGGCCGCCATTTCATTCGTTGGCTCTCAACCAGTAGCGAAATATGTGTATCAACGCGGAACGGAGAATTTGAAGCGGGTCCAGGCATTGGCAGGGGCCAAAAACCATTCCATCGTGTTAGAAGATGCCAACATGGACAATGCTACGACCCAAATCCTTAATGCCGCATTTGGCTCTGCCGGAGAACGATGCATGGCCGCTTCAGTGGTCGCAGTTGAAGAATCAGTGGCTGATTCTTTTATTGAACAACTTGTTCAGAAAGCCAATGAGATAAAAATAGGAAACGGATTGGATGAAGGAGTGTTCCTCGGCCCGGTTATTCGCGAAAAACATAAAGAACGCACATTAGAATATATTGAAACGGGTGAAAAAGAAGGGGCTAATCTTGTCCGTGATGGACGTCATGATGAAGAGGCTCAACGGGAAGGGTATTTTGTAGGGCCGACTATTTTTGATAACGTCACGACAGAAATGAAAATTTGGCAGGATGAAATCTTTGCGCCGGTTCTTTCTATTAGTAGAGTGAAAGATCTAAATGAAGCTATTGAATTAACAAACAAGTCGCGTTTTGCGAACGGTGCCTGTCTATTTACGAAGGATGGAGCAAGTGTAAGGCAGTTCCGTGAGAAGATTGATGCAGGGATGCTTGGTGTCAATATTGGAGTGCCGGCTCCAATGGCTTTCTTTCCGTTTTCAGGCTGGAAGGATTCGTTTTACGGAGATCTTCATGCCAATGGTAAAGATGGTCTTGAGTTTTATACTCGTAAAAAGGTTTTGACGTCTCGCTGGGTTTAAGGTAAGAAAAAAGCTTCACAGAAGTTTAAGAGACTTTTTGTGAAGCTTTTTTATTTAAAGTTATTAGTTCGAGCAAATAGAACTAATTCCAAATATATGTTTTTTTATATACCTGGTGAGGTACATAACATATGTCAGATTCTTAAATGAAATGAGGAGGTATTTAGTATGGCAGCAAAAGTCGATCCAGAAGTGGTAAAAGAGAAGCGCAATCAAAACGATACGGAAATTCTGGATGTGCGGACAAAGGAGGAAGTTGAAGAGGGTATGATTCCAAACGCTCATCACATTCCTTTGGATCAAGTAGAAGAGGAAATGAACCAGCTCGACAAAGATACAGAGTATATTACTGTCTGTGGTTCTGGAAAACGTGCAGATAAAGCCGCTGATCTGTTGAATGAAAATGGATATCAGGCGAAGACGTTAGAAGGCGGCATGCAGGCATGGGACGGCGAAGTCACGAAATAAGTAATATATTAAATCATGTACAGAGGATAGGTAGAAAGAAAAAGAGAGCTGATTTTCGATCAGCTCTCTTTTTGGTAGATTCTTCTTATAAGCCCTGGAGAAGCATGCTATCCTGTTCACGCACTTGATCATAGGATTCTATTAGTTCTTCTGGTACCAGAGTTCTTCCGTATTCCCAGGCGTTCTTTTCAATTTCAGATTGAAGAGCTTCTACTTCTTTATCTTCTCCATACATAAGAGTCCTTAGGTCGTGTCTATGCTTCTTGAATGTTAAGTAATAGCCGATCTCATGAAAAACAATGATCTTAACTAAATTCTCCTCGGTTTCTTTGATTTTAATTTTACTCATATATCCATTCACTTGAAGGTAATTAAAGCTGATGGTATTCGTTGACACGTTAAAGCTCATCGGCGCATTTAGATTATTATTAATTTCAAAATTAATATCCAGCTTGTGCTCTTGCAAGATATTATCGATGATTTTCTCGATATTCCATATGTATAACATCTTGTAAATCACGATCCCTTCTCGTTGTTTCGTAAGGATAATTTTTACTTTAATTGAAACTATACAGCCACAATAGACAAATGAAAAGTGTTTCAAGGACTGTTTTTATAAAAAAATTGATGACTAAAAATAAACCTCTCAATTTGAGAGGTTTATTTTGACATCAAGCTGATTTATTCTCTGTTTTATCCTCATTTTTCTGAAGTGCACGTTTATCCGCATGTAATGCTTTAAATAGTGAGAACACCATCAACAGCATAATAAACGAGAACGGAAAGGCTGCAGAAATTAATGCATTTTGTAGTGCCGTCAGTCCGCCTGTATACAAAAGTACGGCAGCGATGGTCGACTGCGCCACACCCCACGCGAATTTCACGGTCTTCGGAGGATTTAGTGATCCGTTTGTCGTTTGCATTCCAAGGACGAAGGTAGCCGAGTCTGCCGATGTAATGAAGAACGTACCGATCAGCATCATCGCAACAATTGATAGGAATACACTCATTGGAAATTGATCAAAGACACCGAACAAGACCTGTTCATCTGGAAGACTGGCGATGTCAGCGCCACCTTGCTGGGTCTTGATTCCTGTAGCTCCAAAGGCAGTCATCCAAAGGAAGCTGACTACCGAAGGGACGAGCAGGACACCAGATAAAAACTCTCTGATCGACCGGCCTTTGGATACACGAGCGATGAAAATCCCCACGAACGGAGCCCACGCGATCCACCATGCCCAGAAGAACACCGTCCAGTCCATAACCCATTGTTTTTCTTCCGCATCGTTAGGATTCAGACGTAAGCTTTCGGTAGGCAAGGTTTGGATGTAAGAACCTATTGTATCGGTAAACGTATTGGCGATATAAACCGTCGGACCGATGATTAGCATCGTGACAAATAGAATCGCCGCAAGTCCCATGTTCGCGTTACTCAAATATTTGATCCCTTTACTTAACCCTGTGTAAGCGGACAGCATAAATAAGACCGTAACCACAGCGATAATGACGAGCTGGATCCAGAATTGTTTTTCAATGCCTAATAAATAAGTGAAGCCTCCATTGATTTGCGCAGCACCGAACCCGAGCGTCGTGGCTACACCAACAATCGTTGCAAAAACGGCAATGACGTCAATGGCCTTGCCCCATGGACCTTTCATTTTGTCACCAAAAATCGGTTCTAAGGTCGCGCTGATTAAGCCAGGTTTTCCGTGTCTGAATTTAAAGTAAGCCAGGACTAAAGCGACGATCGCATAAATGGCCCATGCGTGAACGCCGTAATGGAAAAACGTAATCCGCATGGAGTCCCGTATTGCTTCTGTTGTTCCTGGTTCTGCAAGAGGTGGGGTTTTAATATAGTGGGAAACAGGTGAAGCGGCACCGTAGAAAACAAGTCCAATTCCCATGCCGGCGCTAAAGAGCATCGCGAACCATGTAGAATAGCTATAATCTGGTTTGTCATCCGGTTTTCCAAGTTTTATCTTCCCGTAAGGACTGAAGATTAAATATAAACAGACGATGACGAACAAAGTAACAATTAATAGATAATACCAGCCAAAATGAAGGGATATGTAGCTCTTTACATTAGCGGAGATGCTCTCGAAATTCTTTGGGGCCAGTGCTCCCCAAAACGATGCAGCTAATGTAATCGCTAATGTGATCCAAAACACTGAGGTTATTTTTTTCATTGTTCTCTCCTTCCAGAATTCGACCTAATTACATATAAATAGGAAGAATTCGATAGTATGTTAAATCTATACCCATAAGAAGAGAGGGTAAACAATATGGGGAAAGACTGCCTGGATAAAGGAAGTTTTTATTTTTATTAACGACGGGTACAAAGCATTACTTCAACATCAATCTTCTAAAATAATCTTCAGTAGAAATATTTTGCGGTGAAAAACGTCCCCTTCCGAAAATGGATCTATTTTATTAGTTTATTAATTTCATGAAAGTAGTTCTAAAGATCTAATGTCCTTGTTCTGTTAAGGGTTTTATAAGGTGCATTTTTGAAAACAAGAGGATATCCAATTAAAGTGCCCTTTGGTAAAGCTTTACACCTAATTTTTACCACTCACTGTTTGTTTTCGTAAGTTTGCTAGAAAAACCGTTCGTAAGCGGCTTTGACTTAAGTTTGAAGCTTTATTATTGTCTAAATGAACACTTAGCAGAAATTTCAGAAAACTAATGGGGTGATTTTATTCAAACAATGACGGAAGATGTGAAGAACTATCAATTTGACGTACCAGAAAAGACGGATGGGGCAGCGGCTTATGAGTTGATTGAAGAAATCCCTATCCTTGACTTGAATTCATCCTACAGCTACCTGCTTTGGTGTGAATTTTTTAACGAGACCTCAGTGGTAGTGAAAGATGGGGAAGACACCGTTGGGTTTATTTCCGGTTTCATAAAACCCGCATCGCCGGATACTTTATTCATCTGGCAAGTTGCCGTCGCTGAATCCGAACGGGGACAGGGGCTGGCGACAAGAATGATCGATCATATATTGGAGCGTCGTGTGTGCCGTGACGTGGAATATATAGAAGCTACCGTTTCACCCTCTAATAAACCTTCGCAAAAGCTTTTCAAAGGGTTTGCCAAAAAGAAGCAGGTTCCTTGCGATACAAGTGTCTGCTTTGATGAAGACGATTTTCCTGGCGAGGAAAATGACCATGAACAAGAAAACAAATTCAGAATTGGACCACTAAAATAACAGGAGGCCCTAATTTAAATGACTAATTCGAATCAGAAAACGGACATGAGCGTATTTGAAAATCTTGAATCAGAAGTGAGAAGCTATAGCCGCAGTTTTCCTACCATTTTTGAAAAAGCAAAAGGGTATCAGTTATGGGATGGAGAAGGAAATACTTACGTCGATTTCTTCGCAGGAGCCGGTGCCTTGAACTACGGGCATAACGATGATGCGATGCAGGAGAAGTTGATTGAATATATACAGAGTGATGGATTATTACACAGTCTCGATATGGCAACAAATGCACGCGCGGCCTTTTTACAAAAGTTCAATGAAGTCATCCTTGCTCCAAGAGACATGAACTATAAAGTTATGTTTCCTGGGCCAACAGGAACCAATACCGTTGAGAGCGCGCTTAAAATTGCCAGAAAAGTAACCGGACGTGAAAAAGTGGTAACGTTTACAAATGCGTTCCATGGCATGACAATCGGATCCCTTTCGGTAACCGGGAATGCGTTTAAGCGTCACGGTGCTGGGATTCCGCTCACTTACAGCATGGCTATGCCATATGACGACTATATGGACGGCTATGACTCCCTGGAATACCTGGAAAAAATGATTCAAGATGGCGGAAGCGGCATTGACTTGCCGGCAGCCGTTATTCTCGAAACGGTTCAAGGAGAGGGCGGAATCAATGCTGCGAGCTTTGAATGGCTGAAAAAAGTCGAAGAACTTTGCCGCCTATTAGACATCATGCTGATTGTCGATGATGTACAGGCGGGGTGTGGGCGTACGGGTACGTTCTTCAGTTTTGAAAAAGCTGGCATTTCGCCGGATGTTATTTGTCTGTCTAAATCAATCAGTGGCAGCGGATTGCCAATGGCGATCACCTTGATTAAGCCGGAATATGATCAATGGGGTCCTGGTGAACACAATGGTACATTCCGCGGCAACAACCTTGCATTCGTAACGGCTGCTGAAGCGTTGAACCACTGGAAAACCGCTGAGTTCAGCGAAGCGATTGAGCAGAAGAGCGAACTTTTCTTAAAACGTCTGCACAAGTTTGTTGAAGATTATCCCGAATTAGAAGGGGAAGTGCGTGGCCGAGGACTTATGCTCGGAATCGCAAGCAAGAAGGAAGGACTGGCAGGTCAAGTTGCAGAGGCATCTTTCCAACGAGGACTGATCATTGAAACATCGGGACCAGACGATGAAGTCCTGAAAATGCTCCCACCGTTGATCATTGACAAAGAGGGAATCGAAAAAGGCCTTGATATCATTGAAGAAAGCATTAAATCCGTACTAGGCAAGGAGGAAGCGAAAGTATGAATGTAGTTAAACTTGAGGATCTAATCGGCACAGAGCGCGAAGTGAAAGACGAGAATTGGAAAAGTAGAAGATTTCTTCTGAAGGATGACAATGTAGGCTTCAGCCTTCACGACACTGTCCTTTATGCAGGAACGGAAACGTATATTTGGTATAAACATCATATTGAGGCGGTTTATTGTATCGAAGGAGAAGCTGAAATCGAAACGGTCGATGATGGCAAAAAGTATGAAATCAAACCAGGAACGATGTATTGTCTGGACGGTCACGAAAAACACTACTTACGCGCGAAGACAGATTTCCGCGTTGTATGTGTTTTCAACCCCGCTCTAGTCGGTGATGAAGTTCACGATGAAGAAGGGGTTTATCGGCTTCCTGAGGATAGTAAATAAGATAAAAATAGAGCGCTTGGAAAGAAGCTTCCGAGTGCTCTATTTTTATGGGTGTAGGTGTATGACATCTTTTACCACCTCAGGTCATCCATAATATGGATGACCTGAGGTGGTATTTTTTGTTAACAAAATCAATTCCGGGGATGGTTGTTTATCCAAAAAAATTCATAAACTTTCGATAATATCAGACAATCTTTTTACCATCTGTCGAGTGATAAATCCTTTAGGTATGAGATTTAGCTAGGAATGGTCTTTATGAATTTTAGTGCGATAACGTGATGGAACTTTAAATGATATTCTTGAGGGAAAATTTAGATAATTCTAAAATATATAGTGGTTATATCAAATTTCCTATAAATGGATTTAGAAGGAGGAACGCCTTATGGTTAAGCCACGTCCGCAAATCGATAACATTGCAATGTATTCACCAGGAAAACCGGTGGAAGAACTCAAGCGGGAAAAGGGGCTATCAAAAATCGTCAAGATGGCTTCGAATGAGAATCCTTTTGGTTACTCACCACTTGCTGCTGAAGCTATACGTACTGAAATGAAAGAAATCCCGTTATATCCAGAGGTTACTTCGCCATTGCTTGCTGAAAAGTTAGCCAATAAACTTGGTGTCTCGTCTACTCAAGTATTATTTGGAAATGGTTCAGATGAAATTATCCGATTACTAACGAGAACTTACATAAACGAAGGTGATGAGGTCGTGATGGCAGGGGTGACATTCCCGCGCTACAAAACAAACGTCATCATCGAAGGCGGTGTTCCCGTTGAAGTTAAAATGCAAGACGGCGGAACGCATGATTTAGAAGCGATGGCCGAGGCCATTAATGAAAAAACAAAAATGGTGTTTGTCTGCAACCCGAACAATCCGACCGGAACGATTGTAGACAAAGAACCCTTACAGACCTTTATCGAAAAAGTCCCCTCACACGTCTTACTTGTCATGGATGAAGCCTATTATGAATACGCTGATTCCTCTCAATACTTAGAAACCCTCCCAATGCTTAATCAATACAAGAACATGGTCATTTTAAGAACCTTCTCGAAAGTTTATGGTCTTGCCGCCTTGAGAGTCGGCTACGGACTGGTGGCTGCTGAAATGGTAAATGACTTACATAAAGTGAAAGAGCCGTTCAACGTGAACCGGCTGGCACAAGCCGCTGCCTCTGCTTCGTTGGATGATGACGAGTTTCTTCATGAGAGCATTCGCTTGAACAAAGAGGGACGCGAGTTTTTAACGAAACAATTCGAAGGTATGAATCTATCTTACTTCCCAACGCAAACCAACTTTATCATGGTCGATGTCGGTGCTCCTGCTGAAGAAGTCTACGAGTTTCTATTAAATCAGGGAGTGATTATCCGTCCGGGTCACTTGATGGGCTATCCTACAATGATCCGCGTAACAATTGGTGAACAAAAGGATAATCAATACTTTATTGATTGTCTGCAAGCCTTCTTGCAAGAGTACCCAACAAGTGAAGAAGGGGTGTTGAAAAAATGAACATGCTAGAGAGATTTCCATTAATCCAATACATCAATGAAGATGGAGAGCTTTTACATAAAGATGTAAAAGATAAGCTCACGTTCGACTCTCTTAAACTTTTTTACGAAAAGATGTTGAGGGCCCGTATGATGGACAAAAAATGTGTAAACCTGCAGCGGCAGGGAAGAATCGGCACTTATGTGCAGTATGAAGGCCAGGAAGCGGCCCAGGTTGGAAGTGCCCTTGCGATCGAAGAAGGCGATTGGATGTTCCCGACGTACCGGGATCATGCAGCAACAATGACATTCGGTCATTCGCTGCGTAACTTACTTTTATATTGGGTCGGCCGAATTGAAGGCGGAATCCCTCCAGAAGGAAAAAATA
>NZ_JRNX01000718.1 GCF_000786645.1 Halobacillus sp. BBL2006 | reverse complement strand
CACTTCATCCGGGCCATCCGCGAGTCGGAGTGTGCGTATATTCGCCCAGGCAGCCGCAAGCGGTGTATCCTGGCTGACACCGGCAGCTCCGAAAGCTTGAATCGCTCGATCTATGACTCTCAAAGCCATATTTGGCGCAACGACTTTAATCATAGCGATTTCTGCTTTTGCTTCCTTATTGCCGACCGTATCCATCATATGCGCCGCCTTCAAAGTGAGCAGACGTGCCTGCTCAATCTCGATCCTTGAATCAGCAATCCACTCTCTAATTACACCCTGGTCCGCCAGTGGTTTTCCAAAGGCCTCTCTATCCTGAACACGCGCACACAGTTCCTCAAGGGCTCGTTCAGCTGCCCCGATCGTTCTCATACAATGATGAATTCTCCCCGGTCCCAGTCGACCTTGAGCAATGGCGAATCCTTTGCCTTCTCCCCAAAGGAGGTTGGAGGCAGGTACACGCACATCGCGGAATTCAATTTCAGCATGACCATGAGGGGCATGATCATAGCCATAGACCGGAAGCGTCCGCTTAATTTTAACCCCTGGCGTATTAAGCGGTACGAGGATCATCGATTGCTGATCATACTTCGGAGCATCGGGATCATTTTTCCCCATCAAAATGCTGATTTTACAGCGCGGGTCTCCAGCTCCCGATGACCACCATTTCGTACCGTTGATCACATACTCATCACCATCCCGTTCAATGCGCGTTTGAACATTCGTCGCATCAGAGGAAGCCACGTCAGGTTCCGTCATCGAAAAACAGGAACGGATTTCTCCATCAAGCAAAGGCTGAAGCCATTTCTCCTTCTGCTCATCAGTTCCGTATCTTACTAACACTTCCATATTTCCTGTATCAGGTGCCGCACAGTTAAACACTTCGGGTGCAATACTTGACCTCCCCATGATTTCGCAAAGAGGGGCGTACTCTAAGTTGCTCAACCCTGCACCGTATTCACTATCAGGTAAAAACAAATTCCATAGTCCCGCCTCTTTCGCTTTTCCCTTCAACTCTTCCATGATCGGCGGCACATCTGCGAATCGATCTTGACTGTTCAGTTGTTTCTCATAAACCGATTCGTTCGGGTAGATGTGCTCCTCCATAAATGCATTCAAGCTTTCTTGCCATTCCTTGACTTTAGGTGAGTAATCAAAATCCATGGGACTCCTCCTTAATATGTAGGAACTTATTCTAAGCGCTTACAAAAGACGACTTCTCCTTTGATAACAGCTTGATCCTTCTGATTCGCTGCCTGGACATTGAAAATCAGTTCATCTTCATTCACTTCCTTGAGCACCGCACTTAATATGAGCACATCTCCGAGGAAAACCATGCCTTTAAACCGGATGGAATAGTCCTGGATGAAACCTTCTGCATAAAATGGCGTAAAGAGTTTGGAGAGATTTCCCATCGTCCACATGCCATGGGCAATAATTCCCGGAAGACCAGCTTTTTCCGCCTCTTCATCGATGGTGTGAATCGGGTTATAATCTCCTGAAGCTCCGGCGTATTTGATCAAATCTAATCTAGAAACAGGCTCCAATGTGACGGTATCAAGGGAATCACCTGCTTGTAACGCTGCCAGCTGGCTCATACTTTCATCTCCTTTCGAACCGCTTCTGTGATAATGACAATTTGTTCTTCAGAAAAAATGAAGTGATCATCGAGATCCGTACCGTACCTTTTCACTTTTAAAAAGCCCATATCGCCACTTTTTCCGCTTCTTTCATAGTAACCTTTCACTTCTGTATAGCAGAGGATTTCCTCTCCTACGAGCAATGGCCGTTCATAATGATAGATTTGCTCACCATGAATCAACCCTTTCTTAGGTAAGTCCAACTCCTCGATGACTCCATAATCAAACACTCTCGGAAAAGTCGGTGGGGCAATGTTCGCCTTGTATGGTGATTGCTTCCCGACTTCTTCATCGACGTAAATGGGATGAAGATCTCCAATCGATTCTGCGAACTTCTTCACCGCACCACGTTCCACGGTATTTTTCACTTTATTGGACTGTTTTCCAATCGTATGTTCAAACATGCTTGATCCCTCCTTAAGTTAGTCTTTCGGACCACCAGCGACATAGATCACCTGACCATTGACGAAGGATGACTGCTCATCTGCATAAAAGGCGACCGCATTCGCGATATCTTCTGGCTTTCCACTTCTTCCTACAGGAATATTCTGAATGCTATGCTGGACGAGATCTTCGAAGGAAATCCCGATTCTCGCAGCCGTGTCCTTTGTCATTTCCGTTTCGATAAAACCAGGCGCGACAGCATTCGCTGTGATTCCGAATTTCCCTAGTTCAATCGCTAAGGTTTTCGTAAATCCTTGTAAACCAGCTTTTGCTGTGGCGTAGTTCGCTTGACCTCTATTTCCGAGCGCAGACGTAGAGGAAATGTTAATAATACGTCCGTACTTGTTCTCTACCATATAACTTTGCGCCGCGCGTGCAGCATTGAAGGATCCTTTTAGATGAACATCCATGACCGTATCCCAATCGGAGTCCGTCATTTTGAATAACATGTTGTCACGGATAACTCCTGCGTTATTAACGAGAATATCCAAGGAACCGAACTTGTCATGGACCTCTTTCATGGTATTCTGCACCTGGTCGAACTCGACGACATTGGCCACTTGACAGTGAACATCGTATCCCTGCTCTTTGAACTCACTTTCTGTTTCCTGCAATGCCTCTTCGTTTACATCGATGATGGCAACTTTCGCCCCTTCTTCTGCGAACCTTTTCGCGATTCCTTTTCCGATCCCGCGGCTTCCACCCGTTACAAAAGCTACTTTTCCACTAAAACGCTCTGTCACAATGAATTCCTCCTCTAATAGAAATATGTCCTAACCGATTTTTACATGGCCTTTTAATAGATTCCTGGATATGATCAGGCGCTGAATTTCGTCCGTACCGTCATAGATCCTCCACAACCGAGCTTCACGGTACCAGCGCTCAATCGGTAATTCTCTTGTGTAGCCCATTCCTCCATGAATTTGCAGCACACGATCGACGACGCGATTCCCCATATTCGCTCCGTACAATTTCGCCATGGAAGCGACGTGTCGGTTGTCTTCACCTTGATCTAACGTAAAGGCTGCATTCAAGACGAGCCATTTGGCCGCTTCAATTTCTACAGCGGAATCTGCGATTTGCCATTGAATCGCTTGACGAGTCGCAATTGGTTTTCCGAACGTCTCGCGCTCATTCGCATAGTCAATCGCCATATTCAATAAACGCTCTGCTGCTCCGACAGCTCGTGCCCCGACGATCCAACGCGCAAAACCAATCCATTCAAGCCCCAAATCATAACCGCCGTGGACTTCACCGAGAATATTTTCTTCTGGTACACGAACGTTATCAAAAACGAGTGCAGCAGGACCCCATTCCCCCATCGTATGGATATATTCGGACTTCCAGCCCATATCACGGTCCACGATGAAGCAGGTTACCCCTTTACGGCCAGCCGAAGACTTGTGCAGCTCTTTATCAGTAATGGCAATGGCCATCGTGAAATCTGCTTCATTTCCTCCTGTGATGAAGGTCTTTTCTCCATTCAACACCCACTCATTGCCTTCTTTCACAGCGGTCATACGAATATTTCTCGTATCAGACCCCGCACCAGGCTCTGTCATGGCAAAACAGGATTTCTTCTCCCCGTTAATCGTTGGTAGCAGATATTTTTGTTTCTGTTCTTCATTTCCGTAGTACAAAATGTTATCTGCAGACCCTCCGAACTGAAATGGGACGAATGTGCGGGCCACTTCCATTTGCACGATCGCCAGCATCATTTGGCCTAAGTCTGCTCCTCCATATTCTTCCGGTGTATTGATGCCCCAAAATCCGGCGTCCTTAGCCTTCATCTGAAGCTCCTGCATTTTTTCTTTCGATAGGCTCGGTCTGCCCTCACGTTCATTTCGTAATACTTCATTTTCAAGAGGAATCAATTCTTTTTCCACAAACTTTCGGATCGTTTTCTGAACCATTTGTTGTTCATCGGTTAAACGTAAATGCATCCAACTATCCCCAATCTGTAAGTTTTTTATAAAAGTCTTCGCTGTTAAATTCTGAAATAGATTTTACATACCTACCGGTTAGTATGTTTTATTTTATACTATTTCAAATTTTCGGAAAAAACAACACATAATTTGAAAAATATGTAGATTGGCCGATAGATTTTCTTTTCGTTGATACTAAAAAAGTTTGATTGATTTCGTTACTAACTTCGTTGATTAGCCTCTATTTATGATGGCTATTTAACAAACAGAGCCAAATAAAAACAAAATAA
>NZ_JRNX01000717.1 GCF_000786645.1 Halobacillus sp. BBL2006 | reverse complement strand
TTTTCAGTGGCTTCGACGGAGTCCGAGGAGGCTCGGCATCTGCCCGCGGAAAGCGAGCTGTTTTCCTTTCCCTCCCTCACTTTTCACTCTCAATTTCGAGTCTTCTGCAACCTGGAGCTTTTATGGGGTGAATTCGTGACATTTCCAGTTAGGAAATTATCTTTGAATACATAACGATTATACAAATGATTTAAAAGAGGGGTTTGAGGTATCAAGCGGTAATTGCTGATAAATCCACTTCATTAAATGTGACTAATTTATGTATTCGCTGTCAAAACCTTCAGATTGAATTGACGATAGGCGGGAGAAAGGGATACTCTAGAAGGGTTAGCATTAATGTGCGAAGGAGGAGCGGTAATGAGAAAATCAGTATTCCTTCTCATGGTCCCGTTACTTTTTTTATACGCCCTCCCCGTAGGAGCCGTGGAAAAAGAAGAACGAAAATGGCAGGATGAAAGCATTTATTACCTAATGGTCGATCGTTTCATGAATAGCAGCGTACACAACGATGACGGAGTGGACCCAAACAACCCTGATGCCTATCATGGTGGTGACATTCAAGGAATCATCGATCAATTGGACCACATTGAAGAACTTGGATTTTCGACAATCGAATTATCCCCAATCATGGCAAACAGTGAGCAAGGCTACCATGGTTATTGGATTGAAGACTTTCGCTCAGTAGAAGAGCACTTCGGGAGTCTAGAAGATGTTAAACGGCTTGTGGAAGAAGCGCACAAGCGAGATATGAAAGTCATGTTTGATATGGTAATTGGCCATACAAGTCCCGAGCATGCTTGGGTAGAGGATGAGACGAAAACGCAATGGTACACGGATGAAACGGAAGAGATCCAAAATCGTTGGCTGAAAGAAGCACCAGCACTGAATACCGATAATCCTGAAGTCCAACAATATTTATTGGAAACGGCAAAATTTTGGATAGACGAAACAGGAGTAGACGCGTTCAAACTTGTGGATGCTGCTGCAGTTTCTCCAGATTTCATCAAAGAATTTTCTGAGCATGTAACAACGTTGAGAGAAGATTTTTTCGTCGCAGCTGATGCAGCCAGCCCAGCTATAGATGGAAGAGTTGATGTAGCATTAAATGATCAAATTCGAAAAGTGTTTAAAACTTCAGGACAACCACTGAATGAGTTGTATGACATATGGACAGAAAACAAACAGCTTTATTCCAATCCAAATCAGATCTTACACAACATGGACAGTCCTGGTAATGTACGCTTCACTCATCTGACGGTACAAGAAAACAAAAACCCGATTACACGATGGGAACTAGGGCTGACATACTTGTTCACCTCTCCTGGAATTCCTGTGCTTTATTTTGGTTCAGAGGTTCCATTAGATGATGGAGGAGACCCTTCAAGCATACCTATGATGAACTTTAAAGCAGGAGATGAGCAGCTTCAGCAGCGAATTGAGAAGCTGACGTCTATGAGAGAACAATTTCCTGCTCTGACAAGAGGGGACTTTGAAGAGTTGCACAACGATAAGGGATTGGCGGTATTCAAACGGACGTATAAAGACCAGACGTTATTAATCGCTATCAATAATTCTGAAGAAACGAAAACAGCTGAGCTGACAAACTTAAAAGATGATCAGCAGCTTACTGGACTCATCCAAGACGGCATTATTCGGCAATCTGATGAAGGAATCTACCGTTTAGGGATGGAGCGAGAAACAGCAGATGTCTTCCTTCTCGAACCTGATCGGGGATACAACTGGTTATTCATCGGTTTTGTAGGCGGAGTATTAACTCTCTTCATAGTAGCTGTCACAGCGATTAGTATAAAAAATAGAAAAACCCAGAATGTGTGAAATATCTGTAATTAAAAAAAGAAGCACGCCCAAATTCCGGGCTTGCTTCTTTTTTGTATGCTATTCCAGCTCGTTTACGACATTGACTTCAAAAGAAAGGTCAGCTAGAGGCAAGTTTCCATTTTCAGAGACTAAGTCCAGTTGAAAGTTATATCTTCCTGTTTCTTTAAATGTAATAAACAGGAGGGCACAGCTGTTAATTGTAGGCTCTTCATAAATGAAAACTCCAATATCATTGAATGATACAGGGACAAACTGACCTTCGGTGTACATAAAAAGTTCAAAGGCTTCTTTCTGAGAAGGATTTCCTAATGTGGCGATAATACTTGCGTCTACACATACTAAATCAGCAGTAAGTGCGCATACTTGAAACGCTTGCTGCTCGTTTACTCTTACAGTACGAGGGATATTGCACGATAGACATTGAACCATAATCCATCCCCCTTTCTATCCTTTGCTAGCTGGTCTAGCTCTATATTCTATGAAAATTTTAAAGATAGTGGAGGGCGAATCTACTAATAAAAGTGTGGACTTTAATATAATGAGTCGGCTAAATCTTATTGTTTATCTTATTTGTGTTAAGTTCCCTATTCCGGAAGACTCAGTTTCGAGATTTCTTCCTATTTCCGTTGCCTTGGATAGAAAAAGGAGGTCCGGGAAATCACTCTCTTTCCATGGGCATGTGGTGAGCTTCCTCAGGCTTTG
>NZ_JRNX01000716.1 GCF_000786645.1 Halobacillus sp. BBL2006 | reverse complement strand
TTGTCTTCTTTTTTCTTGGATACTGGTTTGTTCGCCACTTTAGCTAACTGTTGTACCAGTTTACGGACCGTTTTTTCATCACTGAAATCTGCGTTTTGTACAGAGTTCGCAACTTTGAAAACATCTTCAGGATCGATGTTGGCCTTCTTTTTTAAATGATCAAAAATATTCTTTTGAAAATCACTCATGAACAGTTGACCTCCTCGTGCGTTAAGTTCTAGATAGTGTATGCACAAAGGAGGTCAATTGTCAGTCATTCATTTGATCATCTAGAATATTTGTCAAATCCTCCATCTCGTGACGGCGGATCCTTGTCATCAATTGATCGACGACATCCCTCGGAGCCGCTTGCTCAAAAAGGATTTGATAAATCCCTGTTGTAATGGGCATTTCAACACCTTGCTCTTTAGACAACTGATAAGCAGCTTTTGTTGTACGAACGCCTTCTACAACCATACCCATCTGTTCAAGCACTTCGTCCAATTCATTTCCTTGACCTAATTTATAGCCAGCACGCCAATTTCGACTGTGAGAACTTGTACAAGTGACGATCAAGTCCCCGATGCCAGTAAGTCCTGAAAATGTAAGCGGATTGGCACCCATTGATGTTCCTAACCGCGCAATTTCAGCCAACCCCCTTGTAATTAATGCAGCTTTCGCATTATCTCCGTAACCTAACCCGTCTGAGATCCCTGCACCGAGAGCAATAATATTTTTCAGGGCACCACCGATTTCAACACCGATAAGATCAGGAGAGGTATATACTCTGAACTGGCTATTAATAAACAGATCTTGAACGTTCTCCGCTACTTTCAATTTGTCTGCAGATACGGTGACCGTTGTGGGTTGTCGAAGACTTACCTCTTCTGCATGACTAGGACCAGATAGAACAACAATATCCTCAAAGTATTCTTCAGGTATTTCTTCTTTAATGATTTCGGACACTCTTTTATATGATCCTGGCTCTATGCCTTTAGAGGCATGAGTAATAGTCACTTTCTCCTTAAGGACTTTCGTTAAATCCTGACAGACTTCTCTTATGGCTTTCGTAGGGACGACAAGAATAATATGTCTAGCCCCTTCGACCACACTTGATAAGTTATTATCAGCCTCTATTTCGTCAGGAAGAGTGATCCCCTTCAAATACTTTTCATTTGTATGCAAACGATTAATTTCCTCTGCATGCTCTTTTCTATGAGACCATAAAGCCACTTTATGACCATTGTCAGCAAGGACAAGAGCCAGGGCCGTTCCCCAGCTGCCTGCTCCTAGAACAGCTACTTTTTCCATGTTACCTACTCCCTTCCGTTACAATCAACTACGTTTCCGTGCGAAAATTTTAATAGGAGTTCCTTCGAATCCAAACGCTTCACGAATCCTATTTTCAAGAAAACGTTCATAAGTGAAGTGCATCAGTTCAGGTTCGTTGACAAACACGACAAAGCTTGGGGGTTTGACGGCAACTTGTGTAGCGTAAAAGATCTTCAGTTTTTGTCCTTTTATGGACGGAGAAGGATTCATAGCCAGGGCATCCATGATCACTTCATTCAAAATATTTGTCTGCACGCGTTTAGCATGGTTTTCACTAGCCTCAAGTACCTTTGGCAATAGCGTATGGATACGTTTTTTTGTCTTCGCAGATAAAAATACAATGGGAGCATAATCCAAGAACCTGAAATCGGAACGGACTTTATCTTCAAACTCTTTCATCGTCTTGTCTTCAGAGTCAATGGTATCCCATTTATTCACTACAATGATAACAGCTTTGCCCGCTTCATGAGCATAACCAGCAATCTTTTTATCCTGCTCCTGAATGCCTGTTTCTGCATCGATTAGAGTTAAGACGACATCAGAACGTTCAATCGCTTTCAATGCTCGCATGATGCTATATTTTTCAGTTGATTCATATACTTTCCCGCGTTTTCTCATTCCTGCTGTATCGATGATGACAAAATCTCGTTCATCCTTCGAAAAAGGTGTGTCGATTGCATCTCTTGTCGTACCCGCGATTTCACTCACAATGACACGCTCTTGACCAAGTAAGCTGTTTACAAGAGATGACTTCCCGACGTTTGGACGTCCGATTAAACTAAATCGGATGGTATCATCATCTATTTCTTCCTGAACTTTTTCAGGAAAGTGATTAACGACTTCGTCAAGCATGTCACCTAACCCTAGACCATGTGTCCCGGAAATTGGGTATGGTTCCCCAAATCCAAGAGAATAAAATTCATATATATTCTCCCGCATTTCTGGATTATCCACTTTATTTACGGCTAAAACCACAGGTTTATTCGATTTAAATAAGATCTTTGCAACCTCTTCGTCTGCTCCCGTAATCCCATCACGACCATTGACCATGAATACGATGACATCAGCTTCGTCGATGGCTACTTGAGCTTGTGCCCGCATTTGAACAAGGAGAGGTTCATCTCCTAGTTCGATCCCACCAGTATCTATAACATTAAAGACTGTTGTCAGCCATTCAGCTTCGGCATAGATACGATCACGAGTCACCCCGGGGGTGTCTTCTACGATAGATATTCTTTCTCCGACCAGGCGGTTGAAAATCGTAGACTTTCCAACATTTGGTCGTCCAACTATTGCTACAACTGATTTTCTCATGAAAGGATCATCCTTTCCTCATTCTATTTTCATTATTCCACGTTTCTTCTATGATGAAAACGTAAAAAGAGAGCACCTTTTTATGGTACTACTTCTCAAATGGCGAAAAAAAGACTGCTCTCCTATGAACATGCTGCCAGACAGCCTCTCTCCATAGAACAGCAGATAGCCATTAACTTTCTTATTTTAGCAGACTTTCTGTGAATACTCAATTCGTTTCAGTGCTTGACGATAATATAAAGTGAATCACTGAGACGATGAGCAATCCCGTCCAAGATCGCTTCTAGATTTGCAGCTACAGATTCCAATTCTTCTTTCGAATCACAATGAAATACTGCAGCTCCTCCTGATACTTTGTCTGCTTTTAAAGTGATTGAGGCAAGAATCGCTTTTTCTAACTTCATAGATTAACCCTCCCGATTCATTCGCTTCGAAGGCATCTGAATGGCGTTTTCTAAAACAGGGACTGCAGAAATGAT